>NZ_JBAKHM010000034.1:0-42941 GCF_036902725.1 Micromonospora psammae
CCCGCTCTGATTCACACTCTGCGAACGGCGGCCCGACTGGTTCAGCGGGCCGCCGTTCGGCGTCTCATGCGCTCACCACGGCATCGCGAAAATTGCCTGATCGGCAGAAGGCCGGCCATCTCGCTGTGGAGCCAGCTCAGCATTGCCCCGTGTTCTCTCCTCTGGATCGATCCCGGCCTCGGGCGCTAGTCTGCCCAGGCCGACTCTCAGCTGGCCTCTGGCTCATGAACCAGACAGACACAGACATCGACCCTTATCGCTAAAGAGCCGAACTCCGCATCGCCGCCGCCCTGACGGTTGAGGCACGTACGGTCGCGGTCCAGGTGGAGCACACCATGGCCGGACTCGACGCCTCGCCTCCTGATGACTGCCAGACAGCCGGGACCGGGGTGCACGGCGTTACATCCAGAAGGGTTGATGACTATGACGACCTACTCGGGTCCTGCGAGGCTGATCCTGGCCGACGGCGCATGCATATCCGGCATGGCTTCCCTCAGTACCAACCAGCGCGGAGGACTCAACGGCTGGGGCGGCACGTTCCGTCCGGACGAGATCACGACAGACCTTCGCAACGCAGTCGAAGGGCTCCAATTGGAACTGCCCTACGATCGGATGGGGACAGTCGCCGTCACCGGCATTCGCAAGCTACTCGCCACGCAGGTGTTGATGTCGTTGGCAGGCCGGGGACCCGCACCATTCTGATCGTGCGCCGCACGGCCGCCCGCATCGGCCATCCAGGTCGTGGCCCAGACCAACTCGCACGGCAACACCGCCAACCGGCGACCCATGCTTGGGATCGAGCCCAGCCAGCAGGGGGTTGCCGTCACCGCCCACGGACCCTCCGGCGCTTCCGAACGGCAGGAGCCTGCCGTCCACGTCAGGGAACAACAGCGGACGATCGATCACCGCGTCTCGCCGATTCCGTGCTCGGCGAGACGGCGTACACCTGCTTCGCCGAAGTCCATGTTCGGCCATGCCACTCGCCGTCACCCATACGCCCACCACGGCGACAGAACCTGCCCATGAACAGCCAACTGCTCGCCTACCGCAGCGTCGAGCAGCTGACGGGTACGGTCGTCCACTGTCACCCCTCACCTCAGTCGATACTCAGGCCGTCCAGATCCGCGCCCCGTCACTGGAGCAGTCGGCCGCATCCGCTTGACCGCACGCGGCGCACGACTCGGCCAAGGACATGCAGATCGGCTTCGACCAAGCCCAGCAGGTCGCCGCCGAACACGCACAGCGACGACTCCCACGGATGGCCGAAGTACCGAACTGGAAATCCTCCGCGCGGTAGATGCAGTAATCGCCGTCAGGGTATGGCGACAGCGGCCAGCCGGGCTTGCCAGGCGGGTCGAGGTTCTCGGGTCCGACAAGGCTGGGCCAGACCTGATAGCTGGGGTGCTGCCAGTCCAGACACAAGATCGAATCGTCCAAGGCCGTTCGGACGGACAGCCGCGCCGTCGCCGAGGCGGTCGTTGCCTGTCCGAAGTTGTCGATCACCGTCCTTCGGTGAGCTGCTGTGCAGCCACACTCCCCGGTGACCGACCTCCCCCGGCGATGGCAGGGCGTCGGCTACCTCGACCAACCAGGCCCGTTGTCTCTGACTCGGCAGGTCAGCATGTCGTGGTGCTGCCCCAGCCGCACCGCGCCGTTGCCCCGCCATGGCGCACCACACTGGTGACCGACTCGTGCGTCGTCAAACAAAGTCCTCCAGCCCGCCGCACGCCGCCAATCCGCGGTGCCCGGCAGCCGGCTTCCGATGGCGGCGCCTCAGACCCCCGGGTCCCGCACCACAACCCGGCCGGCGGCCGGGATGGCAAGAGGCGCGACGAACAGGAGTACGGGCTGCCAGGGCCGCAGCGGGAACGTGGTGGTTGCCCAGGGCGGGCCAGCCGGCTCACCGCCCACCGACGACCTCACCCGAAAGTGGAGTGGTCAGTCGCGTCGCCGCGTTCTCCATGCTGCTGGTTCCGGTTCTGTCGCAGGGCTTCCTCGAGTTGGTCTTCGAGGATGACGATCCGGCAGGCGGCCTCCAGGGCGAGGCCCTGGTCGACCATCTCGCGGGCCCGGGCGGCCAGGCGCAGTTGGTAGCGGGAGTAGCGGCGGTGCCCGCCGGCAGAGCGGTGCGGATTGATTAATTTCGCCTCGTCCAGGCGGCGTAGGAAGTCCTGCGTGGTGCCGAGCATCTCCGCGGCCTGGCCGATGGTGTAGGCCGGGTAGTTCTCGTCGCCGAACATGTCCTCCGGGTTTTGTCCCATGTCACCTCCACGTCGAGGGCCCCGGCGCTTACGCGCCGGGGCCCAGGGTTACGGGTCATAACACCATCTACCGACAGGAACGTCGGCTTGTCGTATCCGCACCAGCCGTAACCGACGGCTTCGGGTGCGAGGATCGCATATGCGTGACCGGAGACCACCTCTCGTTCGATGGAAACTGCGGTGTCCGCCGAGCCGGGAATGACGGCCAACGGCGGGCGATCCAACGGTGTACAGCCCTCCCTTTCCTCTGCTACTTGTTTCCCTTGCTCTCGTACGGTCCGCCGGTGTCGGAGCCCACGCGACTTCATGGCTCCATACACGTACGGCGAACATCAGCTGGGGCCCCGAAAGAGCCTTGGCCCCACCTGCGGTCCCGGCGCGTATCCGTCGGGACTGACGTGCTCCTACTGCCTCTCGGGACGAACCGTGAGGTTCGTTCCTTCCCTCGCCGCCCGTCGTGACCTCACGGCCGGGCGGTCCGTCTGCGTCTTGACGGATCTTTACTCTCGACTCGAAGAAGAGTATTCCACGCCGCCGAAGATGTCTAGCCGTTACAGCCTAGGTTTTCCGGCCGACCGTCATCAGGTCGCTGGTCTACCGCGATCGGCGGACGGGAACCACGCCCGGTGCGGACCGAGGCAATGCGGCTGCGCACCAGCGACCTGCTGGGTGGATGGCGTTACGCCTTACCCACCCGGCACTGCGGCCGTTGCTCATCAACACGGTCCTGGTCAACGGCCTGATCTTGGCGACCTCGCCGCTGGTCGCCGTCCTCATGCTCGGCGATCCGGGTTCGCGCCTTGGCCGTACGCTCTCGCCTTCGGCGCGCCCCGCGCCGGCGGTCTGATCGGCGCACGGCTGCACACCGGCTTCTCGCCCGGTGGGAGCAGCGCAAAGTCCTGCTCGCCGCCGGGACGCTGCGCGCCTGGTGGTCGCCGGGGTTGGCCGCTATCTGCCCCGGCCCGGCCGGGCTGACGATCGTCATCGCCGTCCAGTTCGGCCTGGTCTCAGATCTCCCGCAGGGGTTCGCTACCTACAGGCTCGACCAAATTCCTGCGGACCGGGTCGGCCGCGTTCCGTCCCCTTGGTCGGTCACCAGCAGCGTCGCGACCCGTCATGGCCGCCCTGGAGGGCTACTGGCTGGCATATCCAGCCCCCGCGCAGCGATCGCGATCGCGGGCTTGCTCATCCTGACAACCCCGCTCCCGCTCCCCCGACATCACCAGACACCGCAACAGGAGGGGGACTCACACATGACACACCGCAACTCTCCCCTGATCCCCGAAGGCGGACTGCGGCTGGTCCGCCGATGCGCGTCGCGTCCCGTTGTCACGTCGGCGCCAGGATCTCACCGGACTGGCCCGGAGATGCTGTGACTCCTCGGTTCGGGAGCCCCAGCATCTCCGGGTGCGTGGCCGGGAATCTGCGGAAAAGGGGAATGCCCGGCGCGGCGATGGCGGCCCCGACGCTCTATCGGGCGGCCGGTCGTCGACGGACCGTCGCGCAGTTATGCGGGCTGGCCCCGCGGCACCACCGACAGGCCCTGGATCAGGGTGTCGCCGTACAGCTTGATCAGGTCGATGTTCGCCCGGCCGTCCGGCACCGTCACCGGCAGCGGCCCGTACCGCTGCCAGGAGCCGACGGCGCCGGTGCTGACGGTGGTGGCGTAGGCGGACTCCAGCCGCACGTCGAAGCTGCGGTACCCCGCCCGGTAGTCCTCCATCACCCACAGGTAGACGTCGTAGGCGCCGTTCGGGACCGGGACGGAGAGGTTGAGGTCGCCGGTGCGCCACAGTTCGGTGCCGAGCATGGCCGGCACGCCGGCCGGGGCGGCCGGGTTCGGGCTGACCGCGTTGGTGGCGTAGTTGGCCGGGCCGACGGTCATGCCGGCGGTCAGCGCGTCGCCGTGGGAGTGCCACGGCTTGCCGTCGATGGTGGTCGAGGAGCCGTTCAGGTTGACCCGGAAGGTGTTGGCGACGGTGCTGCCGGAGTAGACGGCGAAGCCTTGGATCAGGGTGTCGCCGAAGATCCGGATGAGGTCGAGGTCGAGGGTGCCGTCGCTGACGGTGACCGGCAGCGGCCCGTACCGTTGCCACGAGCCGACGGCGCCGGTGCTGACCGTGGTGGCGGTCGCCCCCTCCAGGTTGACGTGGAAGGAGCGGTATCCGGCCTGGAAGTCCTCCATCACCCAGACGTAGGCCTGGTATCCGCCGTTGGGCAGGGTCTGGTTGATGCCGATGTTCCCGGTGCGCCACAGCTCGCTGCTGAGCATCGGGCCGACCCCGGCCGGCGCGGCGGGATTCGGGGTGACGGCGTTGGTGGCGAGGTTCGCGCCGGCGTCGACCGAGAGCCCCTGGCCGAGCGCCGCGCTGTACGAGCGCCAGGGCGCCCCGTCCACGGTGACGGCCGGGCCGTTGAGGTTGACGCCGAGGACGAACCCGGGCGGCGGGTTGCCCGTCCGCGGCGGCTGGAGCATCAGGGCCTCGATGGAGCTGGCGATGGTGCTGTCGGAGACCACCGTGGTCAGGTAGTTCTGGTCCTTGTCGACGGAGGTGTTCCAGTAGTTCGAGCCGTTGCCGGCGTCCACGCTGATCGAGCCGATGCCACCGGCGTGCCCGAACAGGCCGGCCGTGCCGCGCACGGCGTAGTAGACCGAGGTCTGGTCCCAGCTGCTGCGATTGTTGCCGGCGCCCTGGTACAGCTCGTAGGAGCGCCGGATCGGGTTGGTCGCCGGGGTCTGGGTGAGCGCCCCGCCGGTGTAGATCGAGTCGCCGATCTCGTAGCCGCTGAACACGGCGCGCACCGGCCAGTTGTTCAGCGCCGCCGCGGCGGCGGCCGGGCGCTGGTTCAGGTTGAACTCGGAGCCGGACGGGAACGCGCCGGCCATCGCCGAGAGCAGCCGGACCTTACGGGCGACCAGGTCACGCCCGCTCAGCGGGCTGGCCCCGTCGGCGCCGGAGGCGAGCAGGTTGGCGAGGTTGGTGAGGAAGCCGACCGAGACGATCACGACGCTGCCGTCCGGCTGTGCGGCCAGCACCTGGCGGTACAGCGCCGTGGCGTCGGGTGCGCTGTGGCCGGTGCGCAGGTCGTTCGGGAACTCCTGGGCGATCTGGCGGGTGTACCGGGAGCTGGTCCCGTCGGTGGTCGGCTTCAGCGTGCCGATCGGGACGCCGGGCCGGCCGTACCAGGTGTTCATCGCGTCGAGCGCCGGGGCACCCCACTGGCTGTTGGTGTTGACCATCATGGCGAGGATCTGCGCCTCGCCGTTGTCGGCCAGGGCGTGCAGGGCGGCCACCGCCCCGGCGTCGTCGACGTCGTCCTCGACGTCGGTGTCGAAGATGATCCGGACGGGGTCGGCGGCGTGGGCGGGGGTGGGCGGGCCGGCGACGATGAGCGTGGCGCTCACCATCAGGGCGGCGCAGGCGGTGCTGAACCATTTCCGGGTACGGCGCATGGCGGTCTCCGTGAGGTCAGACGGGGTGGGGGTGGGAAGTGGGGCGGGTCAGCTGGCCGAGAGCCGTAGGGACAGGCGGCGGCGGTACGCGTCGAGGATGACCGCGACGATGATCACGCCACCGGTGATCATCGTGCGCTGGAAGTCGGAGACCCCCATCAGCAGCAGTCCGTTGCTGAGGACGCCGAGCAGGCAGGCGCCGAGCAGGGTGCCGATCACCGAGCCACGGCCGCCGGTGAGGCTGGCGCCGCCGATGACGACGGCGGCGATGGCGTTCAGCTCGTACCCCTGGCCGAGGATCGGGCTGGCCACACCGAGCCGGGCCATGTAGATGATCGCGGCGATCCCGACGGTGGCGCCGCCGATGGTGAAGCAGGCGACCTTGATGGTGGCGGTCCGGTGCCCGGACAGGCGCACCGCCTCCTCGTTGTTGCCGGTGGCGTAGACCATCCGGCCGAACACGGTGCGGGACAGCACGAACCAGGCCACCGCCACCATGGCCAGCGCCACGATGAACACCGCGGGCAGCCCGGCGACGGTGGCGGTGCCGAACCGGGTCAGGGCCGGCGGCAGGTTGTAGATGGTGGCCGCCCCGGTGAACTCCTGCGCCGCGCCGCGCGCCACGTAGAGCATGCCGAGGGTGACGATGAACGACGGCACCCGCCAGAACTCGGTGACGAAGCCGTTGATCAACCCGACCGCCGCCCCGATCAGGATGCTGACCCCGATGGCGAGCAGCAGGCCGGTGCCACCGGTCGCACCGGAGGTGAGCACGGTGCCGGCGACCACCGCACACAGCGCGATGCCGGAACCGACGGAGAGGTCGATGCCGCCGACCAGGATCACGAACGTCATCCCGACGGCGAGGATGGTGTTCAGCGTGATCTGGGTCATGATGTCCCGCACGTTCTGTGCGGTGCCGAAGTACGGAGCGAAGGTCAGGAAGAAGGCGGCGAGCACGACCAGCGCGACGCCGATGCCGGCCTCACCCAGGACATGGCTGGCGACGCGGCTGGTACGCGGTCGGACTGCCGGCACGCTGAGCGCGGTCATCGGGGGTCACCGTCCACAGTGGTTTCCTTGCGATAGGCGGAGTAGGCGAGGTTGAGGACCCGCTCGGCGTCGAAGTCGGCGCGGGCCACCTCGCCGGCGATGCGGCCCCGGGAGAAGACCAGCAGCCGGTCGCAGATGCCGAGCAGCTCCGGCAGGTCGGAGGAGACCACCAGCACGCCTTTGCCGGCGGCGGCCAGGTCGAGCAGCAGCTGATGGATCTCGTAGCGGGCGCCGACGTCGATGCCCCGGGTCGGCTCGTCGACGATGAGCAGGTCGCTGTCGGCCGCCAGCCAGCGACCGAGCACCACCTTCTGCTGGTTGCCGCCGGAGAGTGCGCGCGGATGCTGCCGTACCCCGGTCGCCTTGACCCGCAGGCGACGGGACAGGTCGGTCGCCGACGCGGCCTCCGCCGAGGGTCGCAGCAGGCCCGCCCGGCTGACCTTGCCGATGCTGGCCAGGCTGATGTTGGCGGCGATCGGCAGGTCGAGGACGAGGCCCTGGCTCTTGCGGTCCTCGGTGAGGAAGCTGATCCCGCGCCGAACCGCCGAGCCGGGCCGGCCCGGACGCACCGGTACGCCGCGCATGGCGACCCGGCCGGCGGCCGGGCGGTCGGCACCGAAGATGGCCCGCATCGCCTCGGTACGCCCGGAGCCGACCAGACCCGCCACGCCCACCACCTCGCCGGCCCGCACCGACAGCGAGATCGCCGGTGCGGTCGGGGTCACCCGCAGCTCGTCGACCCGTAGCAGCTCGTCGCCGACGTCCCGGGGCAGCACCGGCGGGTACTCGTGCGCCAGATCCCGGCCCACCATCAACCGCACCAGGTCGGCCGGGGTCAGTCCGGCCAGCTCCCGGGTGGCGACGTGTCGGCCGTTGCGCAGCACGGTGACCCGGTCGCCGATATCGAAGATCTCGTCCAGGTGGTGCGAGATGTAGACCACCGCCACGCCCTGCGCGGTGAGCTGACGCAGGATGTCGAAGAGTCGGGACACCTCGCGCGGGGTCAGCGTCGCCGTCGGCTCGTCCATCACCAGCAGTCGGCAATCCGCCGACAACGACCGGGCGATCTCCACCAGCTGCATCTGCGCGATGCCCAGCCGCTCCACGCGTACCCGGGGAGAGAGGTCCAGCCCGACCCGCTCCAGCAGCGCCCGCGACCGCCGCTCCAGCGTCCGGCGGTCGACCAGCCCGAATCGGCGCGGCAGGCGCTGCAGGAACAGGTTCTCGGCCACCGACAGGTAGGGCAGCATGGAGAGCTCCTGGTGCACCACCTGGATGCCGGCGCGCAGCGCCTCCGCGGGCCCGGCCGGGGCGTACGGTGCCCCGTCGAACACCATCGTGCCGGCGTCCGGGCGGTCGATGCCGGACAGGCAGCGCACCAGGGTCGACTTTCCGGCGCCGTTCTCGCCGATGAGAACGTGCACCTCACCGGCGCGCACGTCGAGGTCGACGCCGTCCAACGCCGTCACGCCGGGGTAGCGCATGGTCAGTCCGGTGGCGCTCAACAGGGGCACGACGATCACCTCACCTCGCTAGCCGTCCGGTGGGGCCGGTCGTCGACCCCACCGGTGGTCCGGGATCCGTCAGCCGACGTTCTCTTTGGTGATCAGCTTGACCTCGGTCTTCTGCCAGCCGGTCAGCTGCTCGCCGCCGATCATCTTCATCGCGTAGTCGATGCCGAACGCGGCCTGCTGCGAGCCGTACTGGTCCAGCGTCGCGACCATCACCCCGCTGGCCAGGAACGGCTTGACGGCCGGGATGTTGTCGAACGAGGCGACCTTCACGTTGGCCTTGCGCTCCTCGATGACCTTGAGCGCGCCGAGCGCCATCGAGTCGTTGGACGCCAGGACCCCCTGGATCTCCGGGTGCGCGGTGAGCATGTTGCCGAACACCGCGTTGGCCTCGTCGGTCTCCCAGTGCGCGGTCTTGGAGTCCACCAGGGTCAGTCCGCCCTCGGCGATCGCGTCGGTGAACCCGGCCTTGCGCTGGGCGGCGTTGTCCGCGCCCGGGTTGCCCTCCAGGATGACCACCTTGGCGCCCTTGCCGAGCAGCTTGGCCAGGGCCGTTCCGGACTGCTTGGCGCCGTCGCGGTTGTCCGGCCCGACGAACGGCACGTCGACCCCGGCGGCCTTCAGCGCGGCGTCGTCGAGCTTCACGTCGATGTTGACCACCTTCACCCCGGCCTTCATCGCCTTGGCGACGGACGCGACGAGGGCCTTCGAGTCGGCCGGCGCGATGACGATCGCCTGGACCTGCTTGGTGATGCAGGTGTCGACCAGCGAGACCTGGCCGTCGACGTCGGTCTCGTTCTGGATGCCGCTGGCGCTGAGGGTGAAGTCGCCGCGCTTGGTCTCGTGCGCCTTGGCGCCCTGCTGCATCTGCTGGAAGTACTCGTTGGCGAGCGACTTCATCACCAGACACACGGTCGGCTTGCCGGCCTTCGGGGGCGCCGCCGTGGTGGTGTCACCCTCCTGGCCGCACGCGGCCAGCGGCACGGTCATCACCAGAGCGAGCGCCGTCAGTGCGATTCTTCGGTTCACCGGGGTGTTCCTTTCCTACGTCTTCCGGGGGTGGGGGTGGGGGTGGGGGTGGGGAACGATCGGATCAGAACGGGACGCCGCAGTGCAGGATCACGTTGGCGTACGGGGTCGCTTCGCCGGTGCGGACGATGACCAGGGCACCGGCGGTGCGTCGTTTCAGTTCGGTGTGCGGTACCAGCTCCAGCGGCACCGGCCCGAGGGCGTCGGTGAGCCCCTGCCGGATCGGCCGGTCGGTCAGCTCGGTGGCGGCCACGGCCGCCTCCACCACGCATTCGGCCAGTACCGCGGTGAGCACCGGCAGGAAGCCCGGCTCGCCGCGCCGCCACAGCAGGTCGACGGTCTCCACGCCGGCCGGCACCGGCAGTCCGGCGTCGGCGACGACGATCCGATCCCCGTGCCCGGCGGCGGTGATCAGTGCGGTCAGCCGCGGGTGCCACAGCCCGTCAGCGCGCATGGCTGCCCACCCCCCGCTGCTCGGCGAGGAGCCGGTCCACTTCGGCGCGCCACGGGGCTGCGGTTTGCGCCCCGGGCCGGGTGGTGGCCAGTGCGCCCGCGGCGCAGGCGCGGCCGGTGGCGGCGGCCAGTGCACCGGGGGTGTCGCACCCGGCGCGGGCGAGGACCAGTTCGGCGCAGAACGCGTCGCCGGCACCGACCGCATCGACGGCGTCCACGGCGAACGGGGGCACCTGGTGGACGCCGGCGGCGTCCGCGGCGACGGCGCCCTGTGCGCCGAGCGTCAGGACCACCTCCGGCGGGCCCAGCCGGCGCAGCGCCACGGCGGTCGCCGCCGGGTCTGCCCGGTCGAGGCCGGTCAGCCCGGCCGCCTCGGTCTCGTTGACGACCAGCAGGTCGGTGAGGTGCAGCAGGTCCAGCAGTTCGGCGTCGACGAGTGGCAGCGGCGCGGCGTTGAGGATCACCGGCACGCCGTGGTCGCGGGCGGTGCGGGCGGCGGCCCGGACGGTCGCCAGCGGAATCTCCAACTGGAGCAGCAGCGCGTCGGCGTCGGCCAGCATCGGCCCGAGTCCGGCCAGGTCAGCCGGACGCAGCTCTCCGTTGGCGCCCGGTGCGAGCGTGATCATGTTCTCGCCGCTGGCTTCGACGATGATCATCGCCACGCCGGTCGGCGCCGTAGCGGAGTACGTCACCGCCGCCACGTCCACCCCCTCGGCGGTCAACCCTCGGGTCAGCTCGGTGCCGAACGAATCGGTCCCGACCGACCCGACGAGCGACGCGCTGGCGCCCAGTCGGCTCGCCGCGACCGCCTGGTTGGCACCCTTGCCGCCCGGGGAACGCTCCAGCGACCGCCCGGCGACGGTCTCGCCGGGCTCCGGCAGCCGGGGCACCCGCACGCACAGGTCCATGTTGAGGCTGCCCACCACGACCATTCGGATGGCCCGCCCGGCGCTCACGGCTGGTCCCCGTCGATGGCGTGGTCGCCTCCGGCCGGGTCGACGCAACCGCACGAGCCCCGCGCGACCAGACGTGCGGCCAGGACGATCCGGGTGGCCGGCGTCGCCGGTGTCTCGACCCGACTGACCAGCCACTCCACCGCCGCCCGCCCCAGCTCCTCGAACGGTTGCCGCATCGTGGTCAACGCCGGCACCGTGTACGCGCTCGCCTCGATCCCGTCGAACGAGCAGAGTGCCAGGTCGGCCGGCACCCGGACACCCAGCTCCGCGGCCGCCCGCAGCACCCCGACGGCCTGCTCGTCGCTGGCGACGAAGAGCGCGTCCGGCGGCTGCGCGCCGCCGAGCAGTTGCCGCCCGGCCCGGTACCCGTGCGCCCGGCCGAACGGCACGTGCACCAGTGGTGAGGCGTCCGGGTCGAGCCGCGCCTCGGACAGCGCCCGCCGCCAGCCGGCGACCCGGTCGACCGTCGGGTACAGGTCCGCGGGGCCGGCCAGGCAGCCGATACGGCGGTGCCCGTGCGACAGGAGATGGGCGGTGGCCTCGTACGCGCCCGCCTCGTTGTCCACCAGTACCTGGGTGGCGTGCGGGATGGCGATCTGCCGGTCGAGGACCAGCCGGGGAACCGGGGTCTGGGACAGCTCGGCGATCCAGGTCCGCGCCCCGTGCGCCGGTACCAGGATCAGGCCGTCGACCTGCCGGTCGAGCAGAGCGCGGACGTAGGCGGCCTCGCGTTCGTCGTCGTCCATCGCGTTGCCCAGCAGCATCGTGTACCCGTACTCGAACCCGACCTCTTCGATGCACCGGGCGAGTTCGGCGAAGAACGGGTTGGAGTTGTCCGGGATCACCAGCCCGAACGTCATCGTGCGGCTCATCCGCAGCGACCGGGCCACCGCGTTCGGGCGGTACCCGAGCTCGGCGATGGCCGCGAGCACCCGCTCCCGGGTGGCCGGGGCGACGCCGCGGGGCCCGTCGTTCAGCACGTAGCTCACCACGCTGGGCGACGTGCCGGCAAGGCGCGCGACATCACTGCGATTGGCCATGGCCGTCCCATCGAATCGATGTATCAACTCGTGTTGATGACGAAGTATTCAGACCGGCGGATGAGTTGCGCAACGGTTGCGTTCGTTACAACCGGGTAACGTCGGCGGATCTTGCAGCCCGAGTGAGCGCCGACAACGTTTCCGACGGCCAAGCCGTTCCTGCGGCAGCGGGGGCATCCGCGCTGTCCCTGCCGATCGGCAGGGACAGCGCCACCAGGTCGTCCAGACGGATCAGGACGAGCACCGGCGGAGGCTCACCGGGCGATGCCCGCGCCGGCCGGTACGCCGCCGAGGGTCGCGTGCTCCATCGGTCGCAGCGGCGGCAACAGATGGCGCTCCGCCCGGCAGGTACTCCGTCTCCTGACTGGGGTCGGGGCGGGGGAACACAACGGCCGCAGCCGGCCTTTGCCAGAGCCGCGCAGGCACCCGTGAGCGTCGCCCGCGCCTGCGCGCCCAGCGGCGCGGCTCCGGCCTGCGCCTCCCCGGCCCCGCACAGCTCATCGAGCTTGTTCTCGGCGGCACCCAGAGGCTCCGTGTCCACGGTGCCGACCGCGCTCAGGTCCCCGCCGGCCAGCACCGGCGCAGCCTTGAGGATCTCGTCGGCGTGCCGGTCCAGCACCACGTCCACTTGCGGGTCGGCGGTCGCGACGGTACGCAACCGCTCCCCCGCGCCGACTCCATCACCTGCCCTGAAAGGGCCGAGGGCCGCCACCGGACGTGTCCGGTGGCAGCCCTCGGCGAACGGCGGTTCAGGCAGGACCGGCCTAGTGGATGGCGATGGGCGTCTTGACCTGCTGGTCATCCAGCAGATGCGACTGCTCGCGCCGGCGCGGCAGGAACACGGCCGGGATGAACGTCAGCAGCACCAGCGCGAAGCCCACCCAGAACGTGGTGGCGAAGGAGTTGGCGGCGAAGTCGAGGCCGCGGTCGATGAGTGAGGGGTCGACCGGGAACTGTTGGGTCAGCTCCGGCCGCTGCTGGGCGGCGATGGCCAGCCCGGCCTCGGTCACCGGGTCGCCGCTCGGGTCGGTCACGGCGGGAATCGGCCGAGAGCCGTTCAGCTCGTTGGTGAGGATCACCGACATCACCGCGGCACCGACGGAGCCGCCGATCTGCTGAAGGATGTTCACCAGGGTGGAGCCGCGGGCCACCTCGGGGCCGGTGAGGGTCCGCAGGGCGGAGGTCATGATCGGCATCATCGTGCCGCCCATGCCCAGACCCATCACGAACAGCGAGCCGCAGAGCAACACGTACGAGGTGTCCGCGTCGACCTGGGTGAAAGCGAAGAAGCCGGCGGCGATCAGCACCAGCGCGAACGGCACCGTACGGCCGACCGGCACCTTGTCGGCCAGCATGCCGGCGATCGGCATCGTGACCATCGCGCCGAGACCCTGTGGCGCCATCAGCAGGCCGGCGGTCAGGGTCGACTCGCCGCGTACCTGCAGGAAGTAGCTCGGGAACAGCAGCCCGGCGCCCATGAAAGCGATGATGAAGACGAACAGCGTCACCGACGCGATGGTCAGGTTGCGGTTGCGGAGCAGCCGCAGGTCGAGCAGCGGGTGCCGGGGCTTGAACGAGTAGAGGACGAATGCCACCACCAGCGCGGCACCGACCAGCATCGGCAGCCACACCTCGGGGTCGGCGAACGTGCCGGCCTCGGGCAGCGTGGAGACGCCGTAGAGGAACAGTGCCAGACCCGGCGAGAGCATGAGCATGCCGAGGAAGTCGAACGACTCCGAGGGCTCGGGGTTGTCCTTCGGCAGGGCGAGCTGCGCGTAGACGAGCCCGACGACGCCGATCGGCAGGTTGATCAAAAAGATCCAGTGCCAACTCGCCACGTCGATCAGCCACCCGCCGAGGATCGGGCCGCCGATCGGGCCGAGCAGCATCGGGATGCCGAGGACGGCCATCAGCCGGCCGATCCGGTGCGGCCCGGCCGCACGGGTCATGATCGTCATGCCGATCGGCATGAGCATGCCGCCCCCGAGGCCCTGAAGGACCCGGTAGGCGATCAACTCAGTGATGGTGTCGGCGGTGGCGCAGAGGCCGGAGCCGATCGTGAACAGCGCCAAGGCGATCATGTAGAGGCGTTTGGTGCCGAACCGGTCGGCGGCCCACCCGCTCAGCGGGATGACCGTGGCCAGCGCCAGCGTGTAGCCGGTCATCGTCCACGCGACGCGGGCGTAGGAGGCGTCGAATTCGCTCTGGAACTTCGGCAGCGCGACGCTGACCACTGTCACGTCGAGGATCGACATGATCGCACCGAGCACGACCACGCCTGCCACCTTGAGCACCGCAGCGTCGAGCTTGTCCGATGTCGCGGCGGGTTGCCCTGTCCCGACAGATTGCTGTGTCACGAGTTCTCCTGCATTCGGATCTAGCGGGCTGATGGTGAGCGGTGGCGCGGCGCGGCACTTGCGGCGGAAGGGGCGACGTGCCAAGGGGCGGAGCCTCAGGCAGAGTAGCGGCCAGGAGCGACACCCGCGTTCCGATTTGCCGGGTAGCGGATATGGCGGTGAACACGTCCGGCGACAAACACCCGCCTCGTTGCGCCGGCATCTCGGCGTCCGGATCGTGTGCCGCAACGGCGTAGGGCCACATCTGCTCGATCGCGTCGGTCATGCCCTTCAGCCCTCGGACCAGACCATGTACGCGGCACCGGAGTGCTTGGTGCTTTTCGCGGCGGCGGCGCCCGTACTGGTGGGGAAGGTCACCCCGCAGCGGCTGCTGGTTCCGGGCATGGCCCTACTGGTTCTCGGCGGACGGGGCGGCATCCGCCTGCTCGCCGACCACGACAATGCCGGCATCCTGCACCGGGTGCCGGGCGGCTTCGCGGTTCAACTTGGCTGCTTCGCGCTGATGACCCTGATCGGCGCCGGAATCGCCGCCCTGGGGTGGCGCGAAGGCCGACGCCGGCCAATGACCACAGGCGCGGTCCGTTCATCGGTAGTCCACTGGGTGCCGGCGGCTAAACGCCGGCCGCGGGGCCAGCCGCGAGCTGACGTCCACAGCCGCAGTGCCGAAGCGGCCGGGAGCACGGCTACGACAAAAGGATGCGGAAGAGGCCGATGACCTCGGTGGGCAATTGAGGCAGGCTCGTGTTGAGGCAGGCCTGACGGTGGCCTCCACCGCGGCCCGTACCTGCTACTCGGCCTCGCACCTCAACAACGTCGAAGCGGGCGCCGGACCGCGACGCCGGACAGCGTGCTCGCCTACGCGCGAGCGTTGGCCGTTCAAGCCGCGAGCGGCCTGATCCTCGACGGTGACAAGAAACATCCTCGGCGTGTGCCCCGCTCAGGTGGTCCTGGCGGGGTGCGCAACGACGGGCGGCGCCCGGTGCCCGACCCGCAGGGCGAGAACGGCGGTGGCTGCGGCGGTGAGCAGGGCGAGCACCCCGGCGATGAGGTAGGCGGTCGCCTGTCCGCGCGCCGTCGCATCCAGGGTGCGGGGTTCCGGTCCCGCCCCGATCGACACCCCGGACAGCAGCACGGCAATGCCCACGGCGGTGCCGATCTGCGCGGCGCCGTTCAGGATGCCGCCATAGAGACCGGCGTTATCATCGGTCGCGGTGCTGGTGCCGTGGGCGGTCGAGGCGACCGACGCGACGCCGAGGCCGACGCCGGACAGCACCAGGCCGATCAGGAAGAGCACCAGCGCGCGCCGGCCGACAGCGACTGCGCTCACCGGCATGGCGGCGGCGACGACGGTCAGCCCGGCCACCATCGCCCACGCCCGGCCGAGCCGGCCGACCACGATCGGTGCGGCGGCCGAGCCGAGGGCGACCGCGACGCTGAACGCCAGGAAGACCGCACCGCTCACCCCCGCGGACAGGTCGAGGACCTGTTGCAGAAAGAGCGTGCCGACGACGTTGGCACCACTGGTGGTGAAGGTCAGCACCAGCGCGATGACACCGCCCAGCGCCAGCGACGGCACTCCCCACACCCACGGCGGCACGAGCGGATCGACCACGGTCCGCTCCACCGCGAGGAAGGCGACGGCGAGGACGGCCGACGAGACCAGCGGCAGCCACACCGTCCAGTCGGTGAAGCCGTGCTCGCCGGCGCGGGTGAAGCCGAGGATCAGCAGGACCGCCGCAGCGGTGGCGAGTCCCGCGCCGATGAGGTCGGGGCGGGCGCCAGAGCCCTCCTTCGCGCCGATTGCGCCACGCGCGACAAGCACGACCGCGACGCCGAGGGGTACCAGGGCGGCGAAGAGCCAGCGCCAGCCGACGGCCTGCGTGACCAGTCCGCCGAGGACGAAGCCAGCGGCACCGCCGAGCGCGCCGCACAGCGTCCACGCGCCGAGAGCACGGTTGCGGTCCGGTCCGGTAGGGAACGCGGCGAGGAGCACCGCCAGCGCCGCCGGCACGGCGACGGCCGCGCCGATCCCCTGCAACGCCCTGCCGGCGAGCAGGACCACACCGTGCTGCGCCAGCGCACAGACCGCCGACGCCACGGTCACCGACAGGGTGCCGGCCAGGAACACCGCCCGCCGGCCGAACGTGTCGACCACCCGTCCGCCGGCGATGAGCAGACCACCGAAGAACAGCGGATACGCCGTGGCGATCCACGACAACGTCGCCGGCTCGAGCACGAGGTCACGCTGCACGGCCGGCAGCGCCACCACCAGCACCGTCACACCGAGCACGTCGACGAACTGCACGCTGCATACCAGGGCGAGCACCAGCCCCGCCCGGCCTGCGCCCGTCACGTTCACGTGCCTTTTCCTCCCGATCAGCGGCGGCGGTCGGCCCGCCGGTAGGGCAGCCCGTTGAGGAGCACGTGCGTGACCTCGCCGGTGTGGTCGTCCCGGACGGCGCCGAGACTGATCCGGTCGCTGCCCGCGTGCGGCCGCCAGGGCGGCGCCGCCCGGTCCGCCAGGGTGGCAGCGGCGGCCCAGACATCGGCGGCGACGGGACGCACCGACACCGTACGGTCACCGGTGATGATGTCCAGGTTCGCCCCGTTCGAAACCAGCCGTAGGCCGCTGCCGCTGGCCGGGCGTTCGTAGCGTCCCTCCGGCGGCAAGCCGAGGGCAGCGGTCGGCGCGGGACGGGTCCAGTCCGGCGGGGGGCCACCCAGCTCGGCGAGCAGATCCTCGATCACCTGGTAGCGAGCCTCGCGCAGCTCCTCGCCGCGATTGTCGGCCCAGGCCAGCCCGATCCCGCTCGCCGGGCAGCAGAGCAGCTTGGTCCACATGCCCTCGTAGAAGCCCTCGTGTCCGAAGCGGAGGACACCGCCGGCGCGAGGGCCGAGGTAGAGCCCGAGACCGTAGTGCAGGTCGACGTCGAGGCGGACGTCGGCCTGCGGCCGGCGCAGCTCGCCGAGGCCGCGGGCGGTCCGGTCGGCGGCGAGGTGGGCGGCGCCGAGCCGGGCCAGGTCGAGCACCGTGGACCAGCACTGGGAGGAGGGAGCGTGCTTGGCCGCCACCCGGGGTTCGTGCACCACCCGGACGCTCCCCGCGTCGAACCGGTGGTGCTGCAGGAGCGGATAGGTCATCGCGACGGCCGGATCGTGGGTGGTGCGCGTCAGCCCGAGCGGGTCGGCGACCCGTTCCGCGAAGAGCCGGTCGAAGGCGGTGCCGGTGCGGCGTTCCATCAGGTGGCCCGCCACGGTGAAACCCAGGTTGCTGTAGGAGTAAACCTGTCCCGGACGGCCGACCAGCGGGGTGCGGGCGGCCTCCACCCGGGCGGCGACGGCCACCGCGTCCGGATCCCGTCCGCACCCGTCGTGCAGCACCATGTCCGGGATGAAGCCGGCACGGTGGCTGAGCAGATGGCGGACGGTCACCGCTGGGGTGTCGTGCGGACGTCGGAGCCGGAAGTCGGGCAGGGTGGCGGCGACCGGCTCGTTCCAGTCGAGCTCGCCCGTGCCGACCAGGGCGGCGGCGAGCGTGGCGGTGAGCGTCTTGGCCGTGGAGTACACCCGGAACACCGTGTCGGGACGCAGAGCCGCATCCGGCTCCTCGACCGACCGGAGCCCGGTCGCCGCGGCGGCGAGCGGACCGTCGCGGTCGAACACCACCGCCATCGCCCCGGGTACGTCGTTCTTGATTCGGAAGTCCTGCAGCGCCTCGGTCAACTCCCGATCCCCGATCACGATGCCACCGCCCGGGCTCGGAGCAGGCCACCGCGCGCTCGGATCACGGCGGCGCGGACCGCGTCGACGAGGTGGTCCACCTGCCGGTCGGTCATGGCCGGGTAGATGGGCAGGTTCACCAGCTCGTCGAACCAGATCCGTTCGGCCGTCGGCGCCTGCCCGTACGCGCCCCCGCGCCGGCGCCACTCCGGAAGCAGGTGCAGCGGGAAGTAGCGGAGGATCATCTCTACCCCGTGCTCGTGGTGCAGCCGGCGTACCACCTCGTCGCGCAGGCCGGGCGCGGCATCGGTGATCCGCAGCGTGTAGAGGTGGTAGGAGTGCACCGTGCCGGGCAGGTCACGGTGCGGGACGACACCGGGCAGGTCGGCGAGGCCCGTGTGCAGGCGAGCGGCGATCTCCCGGCGCCGGGCCACCATCGCCGGCAGCTTCGCCAGCTGGGTGCGCCCGACCGCCGCCGCCGGTTCGCTCATCGTCGCGTTCAGGCCGCCGTGCCGGATGGCGGTGCAGTCGTCGGTGTAGGCGTTCTTGGCGTGCCGTTCCGGGTCCTCCGGACCGGGCGGACGACGGCCGCCGAAGCTGGGTGGGGTCGTCCGGGGTCGGAAGTCCGCGTCAGGCTCCATCGCACGGATCCGGCGTAGCGTGTCGGCCCACCGGTCGTCGCGGCACGTCACCATGCCGCCCTGGCCCATCGTGGACATGTTCTTCAGGCTGTGGAAGCTCCAGCAGCCCAGGTCGCCGACGGTGCCGGCGCTGTGGCCGCGGTATCGGCTACCGAGGGCGTGCGCGCAGTCTTCGAGCAGCAGCAGGTCGTGCTGGCGGGCCACGGCGACCAAGCCGTCGAGGTCGGCGGGAAGGCCACCGTAGTGGGTCACGTAGATCGCCCGGGTGCGCGGGCCGACGACCCGGTCGACCGCCTCCGGCCGCAACGCCAGGGTGTCCGGGTCGATGTCGGCGAAGCGTACGCCGACCGGACGGGACAGCAGCGGCGCGACGGTCGCCTGGAAGGTCAGTGGGGAGGCGACGACCTCGTCGCCGGGCCGCAGACCGAGCAGATGGGTGGCCAGCTCCAGGGCCATCGTGCAGCTGGTCGTCGACACGGCGTGCCGGGCACCGGTGTGCCGGGCGAACTCGTCCTCGAACGCACCCCGTTCCCGGCCACCGGACAGGTGGGCGTCGGAGCGGAGCAGCCGGGTCACCGCGGCCACGTCGTCCTCGTCGAACACGCTGCCCTGGCCGTGGTAGGGCACGACGAACCGGTTGGTCACGTCGACCACCCCCGCTCAGGCGGCCGCCGGCGCGCCGGCCGGCGTGTCGCGTTGGAAGACGGTCGGCACGGCGGGCAGCTCCGGCCGGTCCCCGAGCAGGGTGGCCAGCACGGCGATTCCCTCGGCCAGCGGCACCCGCGGCCGGTGTCCCAGCGCCCGCAGGCGGCTGATGTCGGCAACGTGACGGTAGGTGTCCTCGAGCACGCTGCGGTCACACTCCATCCGTGCCGGGGTGCCGGTGGCTTCCCCGATGAGGTGTACCAGCTCCCGCATCGACGTCTCCGTACCGCTGCCGAGGTTGTAGCAGTCGCCGATCGCGCCCCGCTCCGCCATCCGGACCAGCCCGGCTACCAGGTCGTCGACGTGGGAGAAGTCGCGGGTCTTGGCGTCGGGATCACCCACCACCGGGATCGGCAGCCCGTTGAGATGCCAGCGCAGGTACTGCGACACCTCCCCACCGGCGCGGCGTGGATCCTCGCGCGGCCCGTAGATGGTGAACGCCCGGCCCACCACGGCGGGCAGCCCGTACGACTCCACCATGCTCGCGGCGACGTGCTCGCCGCTGAGCTTGGAGGCCGCGTACGGCAGGAACGGGTTCAGCGGGTGCGTCTCGGCGATCGGGTGGGTCTGCGGGCGTCCGTAGACCATCGCGGACGACAGGTAGACCACCCGCCGTACCCCCGTGTCGAGCAGGGCCTCGAAGAGGTTGAAGGTGCCCTCCGCGTTGGTTTCGAAGTCGAAGCGGGGGTGGTCGACGGAGATGGTGCCGCTGGCGTTGCCCGCCAGGTGGAACACCACGTCGGCGGGGACCAGCGCGGCCCGCACCGATGCCGGGTCGCGCAGGTCCACCGCCCGGTAGCCGACGCCGGCGGGGAGACTCTTGTCCGGCAGGGTGACGTCCAGGACTGTCACCTCGGCTCCCCGCGCGACGAGATGGTCGACCAGGTGCGAGCCGACGAAGCCCTGGCCGCCCGTGACCAGGGTCCGGGTGCCTGGTCCGATGTCGACGTTGTCGTTGTTCATCAACTGTCTCTCCGCTCTGCGACTCGGCCGGTCCGACCGGCCAGGTGAAGGGGTCAGGAGTGAGCGAGAAGCTGCTGCGCGGGCCCGGAAGGCTGCTCGACGGCCTCGCGCAGGCCGCGTTCGAGGAGGTCGACGAGGAGGTCGACGTCGCCTGCGGTGATCACCAGGGGCGGCGTGAGGACGACCATGCTGCCGCACAGCGACACCAGCAGGCCGTTCCGCAGGCAGCTCTGCTTTACCGCCGTCATGGTCGTCCTGTCGAGCGGCTCGCCGGCGCTGTCGACGAGGGTGACCGCGACCATCAGGCCGGGACCGTGCACGGCGCTGACCGTGGGCAGCCGTCGACCCAGGTCGCGTAGCGCGGCGGTCAGCTGGGCGCCGCGATCGACCACGTTGCGCAGGACCGAGCCGTCGGCGAACTCGTCGAGGACGGCGTCGGCCGCGGCGAGGGCCAGCGGGTGTCCGTCACTGGTCGAGCCGTGCGGGAACACGACGTCGGCGTCCAGTGCCGAGGCCAGCACAGCGCCGGTGACGGCGATCGCCGCCAGCGGCGAGTACCCGGCGGTGATGCCCTTGCTCAGCAGCATCATGTCCGGGACGACGCCGAGCCGTTCGGCGGCGGTGAGGCTACCGGTCCGGCCGAAGCCGGTGGAGACCTCGTCGAAGACGAGGTGGATGCCGTGCCGGTCGCACAGCTCCCGAGCGGCCCGCAGGTAGTCGGCGCTCAGCTCTACAACCCCGGTGCCGAGCACCGGTTCCACCAGGATCGCGGTGACCCGCTCCGGCCCGAGTGCGGTCACCGCGTCGCGCAGCTCGTCCGGGTCGCCCGCGCGTACGTGCCGGACCCCGTTCGCGAGGGGCGCCTGGAGCCGGTGCAGCGGAGGCTCGCCGGTCAAGCCGCTGGCGAGCCCGCCCACTCCGTGGTAGCCGTCCCACAGGGCGATCACCTCGGTACGTTCAGGTCGGCCCTGGTGGCGGCGGATGAAGCGGGACAGCATCACCGCACCCTCGACGGCCTGGGCGCCGGTGGTGCAGAAGCGGACGTGGGCCAGGTCGCCGGGCAGGGCCGCGACGAGCCTGCGGGCGTACGCCAGGGCCAGTGCGGTCGGCTGTTCATGCCGGATCAGCTGGGCGACCGGCAGGGTGTCCAGCTGTCGATGCATTGCAGCCCGGACCCGGGGGTTGTCGTACCCGAGTGCGGCGTTCCACAACGCCGAGCGGGCATCGAGGTACCGCCGGCCCGCGCCGTCGCGGACGAAGCAGCCCTCACCCGACTCCAGGGCGCGGTGACGGTGGTCGTCGTCGGTCGCGCTGGTGAGAGCGCTGAACCACAGTGCCGGTCGGTGCTGGTCGGTTGACATCTACGCGGCCCTCTTCTCGCGGGGTTCGGATCCGGCGAGTACGTCGCCGGAGCGGTGCCATCCGTGTGCGGTCAGGACGGTGATCAGGTCGTGCTCGGCACGGCGCAGCGGAGCGAAGCTGGCCGCGACCAGAGCCGGTCGGGGCCGCCCCCGGGCAGCCGAGTCGGCGGCGAAGCGCAGCGCCATCGGCAACGCCTCCCAGGCGCCACGGGCGGCGGCCACGGTTCTCCGCTGGCCGGGACTGAGGTCGACCCGGTCGAGCAGGTAGCTGCAGCGGTACGTGTGGTGCTGCGCCGCGGCCCACAGGTCCTCGACGAACCGGGCCCGTCGTCCGGCGGCGTCGAGGCCCGCGAAGAAGTCGGCGAGCAGGTCCAGCACAGCGAGCGGTTCGGTGTGCCATCCGCTGTGGCCGGCGGCCGGTTCCGGGGCGGCCGGGCGGGCGGCCAGCCACAGTGGCCGGCCGGGCGGCGGTGCGGTCGGGACGCCGAGGGCGTAGGCGGTCCGCAGGTGGTGTTCGGGGCCGAGCGTCCGCGGCGGCGTCATGGCGGCGAGCAGGGTGCGGGTGTCCACCCAGCCGGCGAACGGCTCCTGGCGCCCGGACGGCAGCAGGGCCGCGAAGTCGTCGACCACCCACCAGCGGTCGCGATCGTGCCGGTTGACCAGCAGGAAGTGCGGTGCGCTGTCCTCGATGGAGGCCGGCGACCACGGCAACGCGCCGGTGTGGCCGACCACGATCACCTGACCGGCGCGGGCCAGTTCGGCGGCCAACCTGTCGCCGACGGCGGTGACGGGCGCGTGCCGCCAGATCAGGCGGGTGCCGTTGCCGAGATCGGCCAGGTCGTGCCGGTGATGGGAGAAGGCGAGCAGGTCGCCGGGCAGGACGCGGACGGCGAGTCGGATGGACCGGGCTATCCGTCCCGCCGGATCCACGTACGCCTGGCTCAGGTACCGGGCAACGGCGGCGGTGTAGCAGCTCAGCCCCACCTCGGTGGTGGTCACCGGCGGCGGACCGAGCAGCGCGTTCGGGCTCACGCCGGGCCACCTGTCGTCAGGGCCCGGTCCGCCCGCGGCGGGCAGGCCGAGGCGACGAGTGCCGCGAGGTCGGCGACGGTGTGCACCTGCCGACCGGTGAACAGGTCGTCGGGCAGCGTCACGTCCAGGTCGTCCTCGAGGCGGATCAGCATGCCGAGCAGGCCGAGCGAGGTGACCTTGAGCAGCTGGCCGTCCAGCGGTTCGCCGTCGGCGACCTGGTCGGGGGCGATGGTGAGGCGGGACTCCCGGACGACCATGCGCTTGACGGCGGCACGGACGTGCTCGGGAACGGGCACGACATCGTGTGACACGGGGATTCCTTCCTGCCGATCGGGGGTTCAGCGGGTCCGGAAGCGGACCGCGCCGTTGCCGTCGACCCGCCAGCTCCAGGTGGTCAGGTCGCCGAGAGTGACTGGGCCGCGGACGTGCAGCCGGCCGGTGCTGATCGCGATCTCGGTGCCGACGCCGAGACTCGGGCCGTCGTGCAGCCGTACGGAGCCGTTCACCACGACAGCCGCCGCGTCGACCCGGCGGCAGAACTCGTCGGCGACCTGCGGCGAGCCGGTCACGATGCCTTCGGTATGGCCGCTGCCGTGCCGGGCGATGTGGGCGACGGCGGCGTCCAGCCCCGCGACGGCCCGCACGGCGAGGGTCGGCCGGAGGAACTCCCGCCCGTCGTCGGCAGCGGTGAGCGGCTCCACCGGCAGGGCTTCGGCGAGTTCGGGGGGTACCCGGTCGGCCAGCGCGTCATCCACGCGCAGGGTCAGGGCGCGCACGTCCGGCGCGTCGGCGTGCTTCGCGAGCATCCGCAGGAACTGGTCGGCGACGCCGTCGTGGAGCAACGCCATCTCCAGGGCCGTGCAGCCCTCCGGCTCCGGCAGCTTCCCGTCTAGCACCAACCGGACGGCGAGGTCCGGGTCGGCGTCTGCATGCACGTACTGGTGGTTGACCCCACCGCCGCCGACGATCATCGGGATCCGGGAGGTGGCCCGGCACCAGTCCACGAGGCTCGGGCCTCCGCGCGGCAGGAGCACGTCAACGGCGTCGTCGCGGTGCAGCAGCTCCCGCAGACCGGCCCGGTCGACGTCGGTCAGCACCTGGGCGAGCCCGCCGGGCAGCCCGGCCTCGGCCAGCGCCTGGCCGAGCAGGTCGCCGAGGACGGCGTTGGTCGCGGCGATCTCGGTTCCGCCACGCAGCAGCACGGCGTTGCCGGCGCAGATGGGCAGCACCGCCGCGTCGAGCGTCACCGTCGGCCGGGCCTCGTAGATCATCAGCAGCACGCCGAGGGGACGGCGTACCCGGCGGGCCCGGGCGCCGGCGATGCCGGCGTACTCGCGATCGGCCGGCAGCCCCCGGGCGAGTTCGTCGGCGACGGCGGTGGTCAGCGCGGTGACCCGGGGGCGCTGCTCGGCGGTGAAGCGGATCCGCCGCAGCAGGGGCTCGGGGAGGCCGCGGTCACGGCCGGTCGCGACGTCGCGCGCGTTGGCCTCTTCGATCTGGTCCCAGTTACGTTCGACGACCTCGCCGAGGGCGCCGACGAACCGCCGGTAAGCGGGATCACCCACGGGCGGTGCCTGGTCGGTGGCGGCCCGGGCCGCGCGGAGTACGTCATCGAGCATGGTCGGTCCAATCGCTCAAGCAGGACTCCCTC
Source organism: Micromonospora psammae (assembly GCF_036902725.1). Taxonomy (NCBI): domain Bacteria; kingdom Bacillati; phylum Actinomycetota; class Actinomycetes; order Micromonosporales; family Micromonosporaceae; genus Micromonospora; species Micromonospora psammae. Next base: position 24,188 of record NZ_JBAKHM010000034.1, read on the forward strand.
CTCCGAACGGTGGAGGGCACCCCCCAACCGAAGAGCAAGGCGGGACCGACTGACAAACGGTTGTCCACTTGCTGCCTGAAACATCGATGACAGCAACAGAGCAATGGGTTGTCGGTCGATCGGCTCAGCGTCCAGGGTCGAGGCGGAAGGGGTGATGCTCCCGTGACCGACCTGCTGCAATCCGACCTTTTCATCTCGTGCGACCGCTTCTTGTCCCAGGTGGACGGTTCCCGCCTGGATTGCGTGTCGGACGCCCTGGCGGTGCTGCTCGCCGCCCGGGGCGTGCCGGACGTGGGGGACGTGTTCGCCCGGGACTGGCGTTTCGACCTGCGCGACACGCCGGCCGACCCCGCCCAGGTCGCCCTCCCCGCCGACGACCAGGACGACCGGCTCGCCCGGCGAACTGGGTGGCGGCCCCGATGGACCGTCACCGACCCGGCCACGGCGGCCGGTTCCTGGCGAGCCGCACTGCAGGGCGGCACACCGGTCGCGGTGGTCGGGGACGCGTACCACCTCCCCTGGCTCCCTTACCACGGCCGGGAGCACATGGAGCACGGCTTCGTGGTGGACGGGCTGGGTACGGACGGCACGGTCCACGTCGTCGACCCGTACGAGAACGCGACCGAGTGGGGTCGCGCCGCACCGACCGCCACCCGCGTCAGCCTCGACACGCTGGCACCGGCGCTTCCGGGCGGCCGGTGGGCCGTGCTGGTCCCCACCGGAACCACCTCGACCCCCCGCGCGCCCCGGGCCCAGATCGCGGCGAACGTGGCCGCCGTCCGCAGGGCCGCCGACAACGGGGCGTACGAGCGGTTCGTGGACGGCCACGCCCCCGCCGGCCGGGCCGAACTGGAGAACCTCACCCTGCAGACCTGGCTGCTGGCCCGGGACCGCAGCCTGCACGCGCGGTGGCTCGCCGACCTTCCGGCCGACGCGGTCGACGCCGGGTTCGTCGCGCGCTTCGCCGACATCGAGCGCGGCTGGCGGCGGGCCATGGAGAGCGCCTACGTCGCGTTGCGCCGGGTCCGCGGCGGCCGGCGCGCACCCGGCGCCGCGCTCGACGCGCTGCGCTCCGTCACCGCCGCCGAGGTCGAGCTCGCCCGCGCGCCGGGCAACGGACAGGAGTGACCATGATGCTGATCAGTGACGCCGTCTGGGACGCCATCCGCGCCCGCCCCGACGTGCCCGCCCTGGTCGACGAGACCGGCGCAAGCCTCACCTACCGGGACCTGGCCCGGGCTGTCACCGGGCTGACCGCGGTGCTCCGGGAGCGGACGAACCTGGGCGGCCGGGTCGCGGTGACCACGCGGAAGACCCCGTACACCATCGTGGCCATGCTCGCCGCGCTGAACGCCGGCCGCTGCTATGTGCCGATCGACCCGGGCGCACCCCGCGAGCGCCGGGACTTCATCTTCGAACAGGCCGCCTGCGAGCTGCTTCTCGCCGACCGCGACGCCGACGACGTCGAGGACCTCGCCCTGCCGGTGCAGGACCTGCCGAGCGCCGTGCACCGGGCGTTGTCGACCGACACCGCGGCCGGCGAGCCCGTCCGCGTGTACCCCGACGACGAGGCCTACGTCCTCTACACCTCCGGGTCGACCGGCACGCCGAAGGGCGTTGCCATCACGCACCGCAACGCCTCGGCGTTCGTCCGCTGGGCGGCCGGCGCCTTCCCGCTGCGTCCCGGCGACCAAGTGGCGGTACACGCGCCGCTGCACTTCGATCTGCCCGTCTACGACGTCTATGTCGGGCTTCTCGGCGGCGCAACGCTGCACCCAGTGCCGGAACGCACCGCGCTGTTCCCGCAGGCCCTGTACCGGTTCCTGCACGACCGCGCGATCACCCACCTGTACGCGGTGCCCTCCGCGCTGACCGCGCTACTCCACCGCTCCTCCCTACGTGACGAGGGCCTGCCGGCGCTGCGCCAGCTCCTCTACGCCGGCGAGGAGTTCCGGGCCGAGCCACTGGCCGCGCTCATGGACGCCGTGCCGCAGGCCACCGTCAGCAACCTGTACGGCCCGATCGAGACCAACGTGGTCACCCGCTGGACCCTCACCGGCCCGCCACGCGACGGTGCCCGCGTACCGCTGGGTTACGCGATCGACGGCGTCACCCTGGCGCTGCTCGACGACAGCGGCCAGGCCCGGGAACTCGGTCCGGGCGAAGGCGAGATCGTGATCGCCGGCGACTGCGTCACCCCGGGCTACCTCGCCCGGCCCGATCTCACCGAACGCGCCAAGATCGACCTGACGACGGAGACCGGCCGGCGCCGCTTCTACCGCACCGGCGACTTCGCCCGGCGCGACGCCGACGGCATCCTGCACCTGCTCGGCCGCCGCGACGGTCTGGTCAAGACCCGTGGTTACCGGGTCGAGCTCGGCGAGATCGAGGCGGCCATCGCCACGCAGCCCTGGGTCGCCGAGGTGGCGGTCGTCGCCGAACCCGACCCAGCGCTGACCAACCGGCTGCACGCACTGGTGGTACCGGGTCAGGACCCACCCGAAGGCGATTTCGCCGGGCAGGTCGTGACGTGTTGCCGGCGACGCTTGCCGCACTACATGGTGCCCGGAGCGGTGCACGTGGTACCAGCGCTGCCGCGCACCAGCACCGGCAAGATCGCCCGCGCCGAGCTGCTCGACCTGGTCGGGACGACGGCGGGGGGCCGGCGGTGAGCGCCGTCCGAGAGCGTGTCGTGGCGGCCGTGGCGGACGTGCTCGGCGTGCCGGCCACCGAGGTGACCGCCGCGGCGACCCTGTTCGACCTGCCGGGCTTCGACTCGATCGCCGTCGTCACCGTGCTCGAACGGCTGGAGGCCGACCTCGACGTCGAGGTACCGCCCGAGCGAATCGTGCCGGAGGCGTTCACCAGCGTCGACGATGTCGCCCGGCTGGTCGACGACGCTGCCGCCCTCGCACCCAGCCGACCGATGGGAGACCCCCGGTGAGCCCCACCCTGTTGCACGACCTGCTCGACGAACGGGCTGTCCGGAGCCCGGACGCCCGCGCCCTGCACCGGCACGACCGGACCTGGTCGTACCGCGACCTCGCCGAGCGCTCGGTGGCCGCCGCCGGCTGGCTGCGCGACCTCGGCGTACGCCGGGGCGACCGGGTGGTCCTACTGGCCCGCAACGACGCCGAGGTCGCCCCGCTGGTCTTCGGCATCTCCCGGCTGGGGGCGGTCTTCGTACTGCTCAGCGACCAGATCCGCCCCTACCACCTCGAACACATTCTCGCCGACAGCGCCCCGCAGGTGGTGCTCGGCTCCGCCGCCGCGCTGGACCGGGCCCGCCCCCTCGTCCAGGCCACCCTGCGCCGCCTCGACGAGGTGCCGCCCACCGCGACGACCGCGCCCGAGGCCACCCCGCCCTGCCTGTCCGTCGATCCGGTGTGCCTCATCTACACCTCCGGCAGCACCGCGCTGCCGAAGGCCGTGGTCTCCACACACCGCCAGGTGTTGTTCGCCATCGCCGCGATACAGGAGCGACTCGGATACCGCCCGGACGACGTCGTCTTCTGCTGCCTGCCGCTCTCCTTCGACTACGGCCTCTACCAACTTTTCCTCGCCACCGCCGGGGGCTCGCTGTTGGCTCTCGGCGACGACGACGACGCGGGGCCGGCGCTGCTGCGCCGGCTGGCCGCCACCGGTGCCACCGTCCTACCCCTGGTACCCAGCCTCGCCGCGGTGCTGTGCCGGTTGCTGGACCGGTCCGGGAACGTCCCGGCCGCCCTGCGGATGGTGACCAACACCGGCGCCGAGCTGACGACGTCCACCGCGACCCGGCTGCGTACCCACCTGCCGGCGCTGAACGTGGTGGCCATGTTCGGCCTGACCGAGTGCAAGCGGATCTCGATCGCCGAGCCGAACCTCGACCTCGTCCGGCCCGGATCGGTCGGCCGGCCGCTGCGGGACACCGAGGCGTACGTGGTCGACGACGAGGGCCGGCCGGCACCGCCAGAGACGGTCGGTGAACTGGTGGTCCGCGGCCCGCACGTCATGGCCGGGTACTGGAACCGGCCGGAGCTGACCGCGCAGCGGTTCCGCACTGATCCGTTCGGCCAACCGCTCCTGCACACCGGCGACCGGTGCCGCATGGACGCCGACGGCTACCTCTACTTCCTCGGGCGCGACGACGACGTCTACAAGCAGCGGGGCTTCCGGGTCAGCACCACCGAGATCGAGGGCGCCGCCATGGACATCCCCGGCGTCGAACTCGCGGCCGCCCTTCCACCGGACGACCGGCACGGTGCCCGTCTGGCCGTGTGCGGCGACATCACGCCCGACCGGTTGGTGAAAGAACTGCTCGACCGACTGGAGGAACAGAAGATCCCGGCCGAGTGCCGGGTGGTCGAGACGCTGCCGCTGAGCGTCAACGGCAAGATCGACCGCCGAGTGCTGAGCGCCGGGTGGGACGCCACGGACGGAGTCGCCGAATGAACCCCCACGAGCTGGCCGAACGGTACGGCACACCCGCGTACGTCTACGACCTCGCAGCGGTCCGCGCCGCGTACGCCGACCTGCGCGCGGCCCTGCCCGACCCGGCCCTGCTCTACTACTCGCTCAAGGCCAACCCGCACCCCGCGCTGGTCGACGAGCTGGCCTCGCTCGGCTGCCGGGCCGAGGTCTCGTCCACCGGCGAGGTGGACGCGGCCCTCGCCGCCGGCGTCGACCCGGCCGCCGTCCTGCTGACCGGGCCCGGCAAGACCACGGCCGCCGTCGCGCACGCGCTGCGCCGCGGCGTTCGCCGGTTCTCCGTGGACTCCCCCGCCGACCTCAACCGGGTAGGCGCGGCGGTGGCCCGCCACGGGACGCGCGCCCAGTGCCTGCTGCGCGTCAACGCCGACGAGCCGGTGTCCGGCATGGGTCTGGCGATGACCGGTACGGCCTCCCAGTTCGGCGCGGACGCCTCCTGGGTGCTGCGCCGTCCCGAGGACTTTCGTGGCAGCCCGCAGGCGCCGGTCACTGGGCTGCACCTCTACATGGGCAGCAACCTCACCGACACGGCGACGCTGCTGCGCCAGTTCGAGGTGGCCGTGGCGATCGCCGTCCGCGTCCGGAAAGTCCTGGGCGACCTCACCGAGATCGACCTCGGCGGCGGCTTCGGCACCCCGTACGCCCGGGACGGCGCACGGCCCACCTTCCCCGATCTCGCGGACCGCCTGGCCCGGCTGCTCGACGACCGGCTGCCCGACTGGCGGGACGGCGCGCCGCGGATCTCCTTCGAGTCCGGCCGGTACCTGGTCGGCGACTGCGGCACCCTGCTGTGCCGGGTCGTGGACGTCAAGAGTTCCAAGGGCCAGCTCTTCACGGTCCTCGACACCGGCGTGAATCACCTCGGTGGGATGGCGGGCCTGCGCCGGTTGCCCCCCATCCTTCCCTCCGTACGCCCGCCGGTGGACCGGGACGACACGCCGACCGAGGTCGTCCGGACCGGCCTGGTCGGTCCGCTGTGCACCCCGCTGGACACCTTCAGCCGTACCGCCGAGCTGCCGGCGCCCCGGCCCGGAACCCTGCTCGCGGTGCCCAACGTCGGCGCGTACGGGCTCACCGCCAGCCTGCTGGCGTTCCTCGGTCACCCGGCTCCCGTGGAGGTGGTCGTCGACGGCGACACCCCGGTCAGCGTCTCACGGCTGCTCCTGGACCGGGTCGACCTGCCCGTGGACCAATCTGCCGCCGTGCCGTCCGGCCGGTAGCGGAGCACCCATCCATCCCTCACGAAAGGACACCGCCATGCCCGGAACCGCTCTGGACCCGACCTTCGAGGCCGTTGTGCGGCGGCACCTCAAGCGCCTCGACGGCGACGCCCCGATCCCGCCGGACGTTCCGCTCAAGGACCTCGGCCTGGACTCGATGGAGGCTGTGGAACTGGTCTTCGACCTGGAGGACGAACTGGACCTGGCGCTGCCGGACGAGGCCATGACGGCCGAGACGTTCGCCAGCGCCGACCGCCTGTGGCAGGCGGTCTGCGCGGCCCGCACGCGGGTGACGGCGGCTGGGTCATGACCGCCACCGTGTCCCGGCCGGACACCACACCGGACCTGCGTGACCGGGTCGCCGCCGTCCTGCCGGTGATCCGCGACGAGGCCGCGAAGATCGACGAGCAGGCGGTCTTCCCCACCGGCGGCCTGGCCGCCCTCCGGGACAGTGGGCTGATGGGCCTGCTGGTTCCCGCCGAGTACGGCGGCCTGGGCGGTGACCTCGACGACTTGGTCGAGGTCGCCGTGGCGCTGGCCGGGGAGTGCATGTCCACCGCGATGATCTGGGCGATGCACGGCCAGCAGGTCGCCGCACTGGTCGCACACGGTACCGAGCGGCTACGTGCGGAGCTGCTGCCCCGCATCGCCCGCGGTGAGGTCTACGTAGCGTCGGTGACCAGCGAGAAGGGCAAGGGCGGGCACCTGCTCACCGCGCACGCCCCGCTGCACCGGCGCGACGGCGCCCTGCACCTGGACCGGGACGCCCCCATCGTCACCGGCGGCGAGCACGCCGACGGCTTCCTCATCACCGTGCGGGACGCACCGGACGCCCCACCCGACGCGGTGTCGGCCGTCTACGCCGACCGCAGTCAGCTGGAGGTGGGTACCAGCGGTTCGTGGAATCCGCTGGGCATGCGCGGCACCCACAGCGGCGCCCTGCACCTCAGCGGTCGGGTCCCCGACCACCACCTGGTCGGGTCGCCCGGGCAGTTCCGCACCGTGGCGGTACGGACTTTCGCCCCGGCCGGGCACGTCGCCTGGGCGGCGTGCTGGCTCGGCGCCGCCCGGGGTGCGCTGCGTGACGTCCTCGGCCTCCTGCGCTCACCGGCCGGCCGCCGCCAGTTCGACCTCGGGTCCGAACTGCTACGAGCCCGGCTGGCCCGGGTACGGATGGACCTGGACACCATGTCGGCCCTGCTCGCCCAGTGCCTGCGGGACCTGGCCGGCGACGCCGACCCCGAGGCGGTACCGGTGCAGCTGCGACTCAACGCGCTGAAGGTCTTCACCGCCGAACGGAGCTTTGCCTCCGTCGACCTGCTCGTGGAACTCACCGGGCTCCGGCACGGCTACCTGCGCGACGCGCCACTCGCCTTGGAACGACGTTTCCGTGACCTCCGCTCGGCCAGCCTGAACTACGCCAACGACCGGCTGCTGTCCGCCAACGGCACCCTGGCCCTGCTCGACCGGGGAGTGAGCCTTGCCTGGTGAGACGCTCGGGAACGGCCTGTCGGTGATCACCGTGCCGACGGGCGCCGGCCGGCCGGCCGTGGTGGTCGCCGTACGGACGGCGGAACCGTCGGACGTCGGCGTGCCCGCGCTGCTGAGCCCCGCCGAACGACGCCGTCACCGGTCGATGGCGCCGGCGCGGGCCGCCGAGTTCGCCCGTGGACGGGCGCTGGTGCGGTGCCTCGTCGGTGCCGCGCTGGGCCTGCCCCCGCAACGGGTCCCGTTGCGCCGCCGGCCCGGTGGCGCGCTGGGCCTGACCGGTACGCCGGCCGGCGTGTCGCTGTCGCACAGCCGGCGGTACACGGCGGCGGCGTACTGGCCGGCTGGACGGGTCGGAGTGGACGTGGAGGAGGCACCCGCACGGCTCGACCCGGCTCTGGTGCGCCGCTGCTGCGGGGAGCGCTCGGTGCTGCTCGAACGGCAGCCCGCCGCTCGCCGGGCGGCCCTGTTCGCCCGGATCTGGACCGTGCAGGAGGCCTGCGTCAAGGCCACGGGCGCCGGTCTCGCCGGAGCACCGTGGCGTATCCCGGTGGACCCCACCGCGGCCAGCGGCCGGTGGATCGAGATCAACTGGTACGCGCTCGGCGACATCACACCCGTTGGCCTGGCCGTCGCCGTGGAGGCGCCGGCCCGCAGCCCCGAGGAGGGGTCATGATTATCCCGACCGCCTGGTACAACATCCTCGCCGACCTGGACTTCACCCTGCCGCCCGACGTCCCCGCGGAGGGCGCCACCGGTTCGGGCCTCAATCCCCAGGTTCCGCTGAGCCTGGCCCGCCAGGAGCACTCCACCCGACCCTGGGTGCCGATCCCGGAGGAGGTCCGCGACCGGTACGCGCAGTGGCGGCCGACCCCGCTGCGCCGGGCGACACACCTGGAGCGGGCCCTCGGCACCGGTGCGCGGATCTACTACAAGTACGAGGGTGGCAATCTCACCGGAAGCCACAAGCTGAACACCGCCATCGCCCAGGCGTACTACTACCGGGCTGCCGGCGCGACCCGGCTGGCCGTCGCCACGGGAGCCGGGCAGTGGGGCACCGCGGTGGCCGCCGCCTGCCAGATGTTCGGGCTGGACTGCCACATCTTCATGGTCCGCTCCAGCCTGGAAGGCAAGCCGCACCGGCGGACGCTGATGGAACTGCTGGGCGCGACGGTGACCGCCAGTCCCAGCGACCTCACCGAGACGGGTCGCCGGTACCTGGCCGACGGCGAACGTGGCGCCACCCTGTCCATCGCGCTCGCCGAGGCGGTGGAGGAGACCCGGGATCCCGGCACGCGTTTCTGTGCCGGCAGCGGTGAGACGTACTCGCTGCTGCACCAGACCGTCATCGGCCTGGAGGCCGAGGAGCAACTGGCCGAGCTCCACGAGCGGCCGGACGTGGTGGTCGCCGGGCTGGGGGCCGGCAGCAACTTCGGCGGGATCGCGTTCCCGTTCCTGCGTAGCCGCCTGACCGGGGACGACCGCGTCCGATGCCTGTCGGTGGAACCGGCGGCCTGCCCGAAGCTGACCCGCGGCCGGTACGCGTACGACTACACCGACAGCTCGGAGCAGACGCCGCTGCAGAAGATGTACACCCTCGGCTACCGGTTCACACCGCCAGCGATGCACGCCGGTGGCCTCCGTTACCACGCCACAGCGAAGATCATCAGCGCTCTCTACGACCGCGGTCTGATCGAGGCCGAGGCGTACCAACAGCGGGAGATCTTCTCGTCGGCGGCCCTGTTCGCGCGGTGCGAGGGCATCGTCCCGGCGCCGGAGAGCGCGCACGCCGTGCACGGCGCGGTGCTGGAGGCGGCCCGGGCCGACGCCCGGGGCCAGCGTCCGACCATTCTCTTCTCGCTCAGCGGCCACGGCATGTTCGACATGGCCGCTTACCGCTCCTGGCTGGACGGCGGCATGGACGACGAGGTGATCCCCGACGAGGCGATCGCCCGTTCGCTGGCCCAGCTGCCCCGGCAACCACGGTGGGACGCCGTCCCCGCCGCATGACGACAACCGAGCCTTACTACTAAGGAGAGAACCATGTCGCAGCTCCAGACCGTCGAGGGACGGTCCCAGCGGCCTGCCCCTGCGCAGGCGACGTCCGACTCCGGTAGGCCCCCGGGTTCGGACGAGTTCCGCCAGTTCATGAGCAACTGGCCGACCGGCGTCAGCATCGTGACCAGTCGCCACGAGCGGGTTCCGGTCGGCTGCACGGTCAACGCGATGATGTCGGTGTCGCTGTCGCCTCCGCTGCTGGTCATCTCGCTCGGCCGGAACAGCGGCACGCTCACGGCGATCCGGCGGTCCGGCGTGTTCGCGCTCAACGTCCTCTGCGCTGACCAGCGGGAGCTGTGCGGACGGTTCGCCCGCGGCGACCAGACCGAGCGGTTCCGGGGAGTACCCGTGCAGTACCACGCTGGGCTGCCGGTCCTCTCCGACGCTCTCGCGGTGACCCTGTGCAGTGTCCGCGACACGGCCGACTGCGGCGACCACGTCCTAGTCGTCGGCATGCCGGTCTGGCAGCGGGCACGCGCCGACGTCGGTCCCCCGCTGGTCTTCCACAAGCACCACCTGCTCGGCCTGCCGGGCACCGGCACGGACGAGGGCTGAGCGGTGGGGGCGCCAACGGCCGTCGCCGTCGACCCATTCCGTCTCGACGTGGACGCCCGCTCGGGTGTAGCGGTGGTCGAGATGGGCGGTACCGGCACCGGCAACGCGATGGGTGCCACGGTCTGGCGTCGGTTGCCTGACCTGGTTGCCGAGCTCGAAGACGACGAGCGGGTCCGCGCCGTGGTGCTACGCGGTGCGGGTGACCGCTTCACCGTCGGGCTCGACCTGCGCTGGTACCTGACCCACTACCGGCGACTGACCCGGCATGGAACGGGACATCCGGACGTCCGGGCACGGCTGCTGGCCGAGGCCGCCGCGATGCAGCGGGCGCTCGACGCGGTCGCCGCCAGCCGGCTGCCGTTCGTGGCCGCCGTGCACGGCGGGTGCGTCGGCGCGGGTCTGGACCTCGTCGCGGCATGCGACATCCGCTTCGCCAGCGCGGACGCCTTCTTCTCCCTCCGGGAGGTCACCATCGGGGTGGTGGCCGACCTGGGGTCGCTGCAACGGCTGCCCCGGCTGATCGGCGCCGCGCCGACCCGGGAGATGGCATTGACCGGACGCGACGTGCCCGCCGCGGAGGCCGCCCGGCTCGGCCTTGTCAGCCGGGTCCTGGACACGCCGGAGGATCTGTTTTCGCACGCACGGGACGTGGCCACTGGGATCGCGCGGCACTCGGCCCGGGTGGTCGCCGGCATCAAGGAGGTCCTGGCGCAGACGCAGGACCTCCCGCTGGCCGCGGGGCTGCGCTACACGGCCGTGTGGAACGCCGCGTTCCTGCCCGCTCCGGACCTGCCGGACCGGCTGGCCGACGCGCTGCGTGCCCCGGTGACCGATGGCACGTCCACCGGTGCGACGTCCCTCCTCGCGGAACCGACGGCCCCATCGAGGCGACAGGTCAACGGCTCCGGCTGACGAACTCCTGGTAGCGCATCTCGACGGGACACCGGTCGGCCGGGCAGTCACGCAGGTGGCACAGTCGGCAGATCTGGCTGCTGTGCTCGGCGGAGGTGGGCAGGGCGAGCAGCAGTCGATCGAGCAGCGCCTCGAGCGCGGCGGACTCTGCCGTGTCGAGGTCGTCGACCGCCGCGGCGAGCACCCGGGCGCGGGCCTCCAGCACCGCCGCCGCGAGCGCCGCGCCGGCGGGCGTGAGCGACAGCCGGGCACGGCGAGCGTCGACGGTGGACCGATGGCGGGCGACCAGGTCACGCTCGGCCAGCCGGTCGAGCAGACGGACCACCGCAGAGTGGGTGAGGGCGAGCCGTCGGCGCAGGTCGTCGACGGTGAGGTCAGAATGCCGGGCCAGCTGCACGAGTGCGGCGGGAGCTCCACCGCCCTGGCCCGCCACGGCGGTGGTGGCGAGTTCGACCTGTCTGGACAGGGCATCGACCAGTGCACCGAGCAGGTTGTTGAGGCGATCGGGTGCGTGAGTCACACATATAGACTAGCGTTACCCACGGAGGGCAGTTGCATGACCACTCACCGTCCATGGTCGGCCATCGGGGGATACAGCGCGGGCACGGCCGCCGGTCTGATCTGGGGCCTCGCCTTTCTCATCCCGTTGCTGCTGCAAGGGTGGGGCGCGGTGACGGTGACCGCTGGGCGCTACCTCGCCTACGGAGCCGTCTCCCTGGCCCTCTTCGCCCTCGGCGGCGCCGCCCTGCGGCGGGTCGCCCGGGCGCACTGGCGCGCCGCCGCGCTGTTCGCCGTCACCGGCAACGTCGGTTACTACCTCCTGCTCGTGCTCGGCATCGAGCTCGTGGGCGCGCCGGTCACCAACATCGTCATCGGCTGCATCCCGGTGTGCATGGCGGTGGTCGGCAACCTGCTACGGCGCAGCTATCCATGGCGCCGGCTCGCCCTGCCGATCGGCCTGGTCGCCGTGGGCATGCTGGTGGTCAACGTCCTCGAACTGGCCGGCTCCGCCCCGACGCACACCGGCTCCCTGGCGACCAAGGCGCTCGGGTTGCTGGCCGCCGTCGCCGCGGTGGTGCTCTGGACCTGGTACGGCCTGGCCAACGCGGCCTTCCTGGCGCGCCATCCCGAGCTGCCGCTCGCCGGCTGGTCGACCGTGGTCGGGCTGGCCACGGGCGCGGTCACCCTGGCGGCGCTTCCCCTCGCGGCGGCGACGCACCAGCTCGACGGGCCCACGGATTCCGACGGCCTGCTGGCCCTGGTCGTCGCTTCGCTGGTGCTCGGGATCCTGGTCTCCTGGGGTGCCACCGCTCTGTGGAACGTCGCGTCCGCCCGATTGACCCCCACCGCCGCCGGGATGCTGATCAACATCGAGACCCTTGCCGGGTTCGCCTACATATACGCCGCGCTGACCGACTGGCCGCCCGTCGGACAACTGGTCGGGTTCGCGCTCATCCTCGCAGGTGTCGTGCTCATCGTCCGGCTTCCCACCACCACTCCCACCGAGCCGCCCCGGCGCGACCAGCCACATCCACCCGTCGCGCTGACCACCACCCCCTCCGCCGTACCGCCACCCGGATCGGAACGATCCGGCGTGCGGTGACTGGAAAGGAACCCCCACCATGACCGCCACGACCGTGGCCGACCCGGTCCTGCGCCGCCTCATGCCCGTCCCCCTCTCCGATCTCGTCCTCCACGAGGACGTGGAACCGGCCCGGCTCCGCGACGTCTCCCGCGGGTTGCGCACAGCCGGTGTGCAACGCAACCCGATCCTCGTCACGCCGTTCGGGGCCCGCTGGCTGGTCATCGACGGCGCCCACCGCACCAGCGCCCTGCGCCATCTCGGAGCCACCCACGCCCTGGTCCAGTCGTTCGCCCCCGAGGAGTACCGGCTCGACGCGTGGCACCACCTGCTCGACGAGGCGGTGAGCGGCGTTCTGCGGGAGATGACGACCACCGGGCGTTGCGCCGCCTGCCGTACGGGCACCGGCACCTGCCTGGCGACCGTCGCCACGGGCGGGATGATTCACCACCTCTGGTGCGCCACCTCCGACGTCGCGGCCGCGGCCCGGCTGATGGCGAGCGTGGTGAACCGGTACGCGCACGGTGCCGGCTTCCGGCGACTCCCGGCGGGGGAGCCGGGCGGCGCGGGGGAACTGGTCCGGATCGCGTGGCGCCCGTGGAGCATCGACCGGCTCCGCCGAGCCGTCCTCGCCGGGGCCGTGCTACCGACCGGAGTGACCCGCTTCATCGCGCCGGGTCGGGTGCTCAACGTCGACCTGCCGCTGTCACTGCTCACCGCGCCCGTCCACGACGGCATCGGCGCCCACCTCACCCGTCGCCGCTACCGCTACTACCCCGAACCGGTCTTCCTCGCCGAGTAGGAACCGTCCGACGGCCATCCCTCCACCGTCAGCAGGGCACCAGGGAGACATCCATGTGGGACCTTCTGGGTCTTGACTATCGAGATGAGTCCATCTATCGCCATCACGTCGTCCACCCCGACTCGACCATGTCGCAGACCGCCGCCGCCACCGGGCTGCCGCCCGACTTCGTCACGGCAAGCCTCGAGCGGCTCATGTCCTGCGGCCTCCTGCGTCGGGAACCGCCCGGGCATATCGCCGCCACCTCCACGGGACCGACGGTCGTGGGAGAACGCCTGCGCGGCGAGCTGGACGCCCAGCACGCCCGTCGGCGCAGCCAGCTCGCCCTGTTTCAGAGCGAGCTGACCCGCATGGTCAACGACCACCTGCTGAGCAGAGCGTACGCGCCGGTGCCGCAGGTGGACCGGCTACCCAGCGCCGACGCCGCCGACCTGCGAATCACCGAGCTGGTCTGCAACGCCCGGGCCGAGGTCCACCAGATCGACACCGAGACCGACCAGTTCCGTCCCGGAGCTGGTTCGGCCGCACACGCGGCACTCAAGGCACACCAGCGCGGCGTCGATGTACGCGCCATCTATCCGCCCGCCGACCTCGCCCGCCCCGAGCTGCGGCGGACCGCCGTCACCCAGCTGCGCGCCGGCATCCAGGTCCGCACGACCGTCACCACCGGGACCCAGTTCTTCCTGGTCGACCGGTCGGTCGCCATCCTCACCGGCCGCCGGGCCGGCACACCCGCTCACGCCGCCCAGTCCGTCCTGGTTCGGGAGGGACTGCTGGTGGAGATGCTGACCCGGCTGTTCGACCTGTGGTGGCGGGAGGCGGGTGACGCGACCACCTCGTATACGACCGACCAGCAGGGACCGGCCGGCGACGGGGAGGTCAGCGACGACGAACGCATGGTGCTGCAGTTGCTGGGCGAAGGACTGAAGGACGAGACAGTCGCCAAGAAGCTCGGCATCTCCGTACGCACCGTTCGGCGCAAGATATCCGACCTCCAGCGCCGGCTGCCCGCCGAGAGCCGGTTTCAAGCCGGCGTCCTGGCAAACCGGCGCGGCTGGCTGTGACCCGGGACGAGGAGGACGCGATGCACAGCAGAGCTCACATCTGGATCCGGCACGAAACCCGGCCGGACGAACGCCGAGCCCCGCTCGTACCGGCGGACGCGCGGCGGCTCGTCGACACCGGCGCGACGGTGACCGTCGAGCACTCCCCCGACCGGGCCTTCCCGATCACCGACTACACCGCCGCCGGTTGCCGGCCCGCGGAACCGGGGTCGTGGGTCGACGCGCCGCGCGACACCTGGATCCTGGGCCTCAAGGAGCTGCCACCGGAACCGGAGGCACTGGTCCACCGGCACATCTTCTTCGGGCACGCCTACAAGGGACAGCGCGGCGCCGGCGCGCTGCTGCGCCGCTTCCGGGCCGGCGGGGGAACATTGTTCGACGTCGAGCACCTCACCGACGACACCGGTCGCCGGCTGGCGGCCTTCGGCTACTGGGCCGGGTACGTCGGCGCAGCGCTCGCGCTCCTGCACCAGGCCGGTGACCTCACCGCTCCCCTACGCCACACGAACCGGACCGAGCTGCACGAACGGTTGCGCCGCAGCGAGCCGGGCGGGCAGGCCCTGGTCGTCGGCGCCCATGGCCGGGCCGGTCGCGGCGCGCTCGCGGCTCTCGAGGCGGCCGGCGCCCACGTCACCGGCTGGGACCTCGCCGAGACCCGCCACCTGGACCGGCCCGCGCTGCGCCGCCACGATCTGCTGGTCAACACCGTACTCAGCACCGCGCCCACCCTGCCGTTCCTGACCAACGCCGATCTGCACCAACCGGATCGGCGGCTGGCCACCGTCGCCGACGTCAGCTGCGACGTCGACTCCCCGTGCAACGTGCTACCGATCTACGACCGCTGCACGACCTGGGCGGAACCGGTGCGGCGGCTCCACGCGGGACCCCCACCGCTAGACCTGATCGCCATCGACAACCTCCCCTCGCTGGTGCCCGTCGAGGCGAGCACCTCCTTCTCGGCCGGCCTGCTCCCGCTACTGGTCGCGCTCACCGGGTCACATCCGGCCTGGCGGCGCTGCGAACGGGCCTTCCACGACGCCGTCACCCGCACCGAGGAGACAACCCATGCCTGACCCGATCCCCGCCAGCGGCACGGTGCACTGGGTAGGCGCCGGCCTCTCCACCGGCAGCGGCCTGTCCCTTCTCGCTGAGCGAGCCCAACGGCTGCTGATGTGGGCCCGTACCCCCGCGCGGGCCACCACCCTGCTGGAGCGGCTGGACCTGGCCGACCACGTGCCGGTCCGGTCGCTCACGCCGGGCGCCCTCGCCCCAGCGGTGGCGCCCGGAGACGTCGTGGTGTCCATGCTGCCGGCCGGAGAACACCCAGCGCTCATCCGTCTCTGCCGCGAAGCCGGCGCCCACTTCGCCTGCTCCAGCTACGCATCGCCGGAGATCGAGGCGGCGGCGACCGGGGCGCCCACCGTGGTGCTGACCGAGGCAGGGTTGGACCCCGGCATCGACCACCTGCTGGCCCACCTGCTCGTCGAGCGAGGGCGGCAGGCCGTCGACGGGCCGGCCACCGTCCGCTTCACCTCGTACTGCGGCGGTTTGCCGGCCGTGCCGAACAGCTTCCGGTACCGGTTCAGTTGGGCGCCCGCCGGAGTGCTCGCCGCGCTGCTGAATTCCGCCCGGTACGTCGAGGACGGCTCCGTCCGAAACGCACGTCGCCCCTGGGAGGAGACCCGGCCGCAGCGGCTGGGCGCTGAAATGTTCGAGGTGTATCCCAACCGCGACAGCCTGCCTTTCATCGACCAGTACCACTTCCCGGCGCACTGGAGCGCGGAGACCTTCGTACGCGGCACCGTGCGGCTGTCCGGCTGGCACGACGCCTGGCAGCCGGTGTTCAAGGAGCTGCTCGACAGCGACCAGGACCGGATCACGACACTCGCCCACGAACTGGCCGCCCGATACCCGACGACCGACGTCGATCGCGACCGCGTCGTCCTGTCGGTACAGCTCGACCTGAGCAGCCGGAACGGCCGGTCCTGGCACGGGGGCTACCTGCTCGACCTGATCGGCACCGAACGCGAGAGCGCGATGGCCCGCTGCGTCTCGCTGCCCTTGGCGGTCGGTGTGACCGACATCCTGGCCGGATGCCTCGACCCCGGCCTGCACCGCGGCGCCGAAAGCGCCAACCACGCGCGCCGTTGGCTGGCGACCCTGGACCGGTACGGCGTCCGCTGCGTGACGACGTAACGACGGCGCGAGGACGACTCGCGCGAGTAGCGCATCGTGCTTTCGCCTCCCCGGGGCGGGAGTGTCCGATTTCCGGTGTGACCGGTCCGGCGGGGTTAGTTGGTGGTGCTGGGGGTGATACGGCCTTCGCAGGAAGAAACCGAAGGATTCAGCGCCTGCGCGTTCGCTGTGGTCAGCCGCGACTGGCCAACTGCTCGCGGAGGACTTGCGGGCGGTCGCACTGTTGCAGATCCCGATGACCCGGTTGCTGACCCGCCACGGGCGGACTCGGACGGTCGAGTTGGGGGCGACGGTGTTCGCGGCGTGGTTCATCGCGTACGCCGTCCTGGGCGTCGTGGCCGCCGGCACGACGCTGACCATCGGCGTAATCGTGGCCACGGCGGCGTCCGCGGTGGGCGAGCTCATGAATGATGCGACCGCGTCGGCGATGCGGCTGCTGCGCTACTACGAGGAGCAGCACCTGCTCCAGCCGCAGCGGCGGCCCAGCGGCTACCGCGAGTACAGCGAAGCGGACGTCGGCACGGTGCGCCGCATCCGCAGCCTGCTCGCCGCAGGCCTGAGCACCACGACCATCGCTACCGTCCTGCCCTGCGTGCGGGAAGAGGGTGAGCGGCTCGTGCCGACCTGCTCGGTCATGCTGGCCGGCCTCACCCAGGAGCGCCGCCGGATCATCCAGGCCATCAACGACCTGCAGACGTCCCGAGACGCGCTCGACACCGTCATCGCCGCCGCGCCCGCCGACATTCGCCGAGCGGCCGAGTCCACCGACTGATCCAGAGACGCCACCGGCGCGGCGACACCCACGGGCCCGGACGCGCCGGCTCGCGACCCGCACCGCGGGGGCGCCGTCAGGTCGTCGCGGGCTGCTGAGCCAGCACGTCGCCGAGCATGTCCGCGACGGTGGTGGTGGCCAGCTCACGCCGTACGGCCTCGTCGAGTCGGCCGAAGACCTGCCGCAGGGCCGGTTGGATGCCGAACCCGATCGGGCAGGAACTGCTCGGTGGGGAGTGGTGCAGCGCGAAGAGCGGCTCGTCGTCGCCGACCGCCAGGTACACGTCGAGCAGGGTGATCGACTCCGGTTCCTGCGCCAGGTTCCAGCCGGCGCCCGCGCCCCGCCGGGACTGAACGAGACCCGCCTCGCGGAGCTGGCCGAGGCAGCGGCGGATCACCACCGGATTGGTGTTAACGCTCACGGCGATCCGCTGGGAGGTGGCCACCGCGGCCGGGTCGCGCCGGTCCAGGGCCATCCACGTCAATACGTGCACGGCGACGCACAGCCTGCTGTTCCCGCTCATCGCACCCGCCTCCGCCCGTCTGCTGTAACCACACATGCTACATCGACCCTCGCCCGGCATGCCCCATTTGTCGATGCCTGATGTAACAACTATTGTTACGTTAAACGTCGCGTCGAAGGCGCCGCCGTGGCTCACGGCGATCAGCGCTGGCGCACACCTATCTCGCTGGCGACAGCGACATGATCGGAAGGCAGCTCATGGGGCAGCTTCAGGGCAAGACCACCGTGGTCACCGGCGGCACGAGCGGGATCGGCCTGGCGACCGCCCGCCGGTTCGCCGCAGAGGGCGCGCACGTGTTCATCACCGGCCGGCGGGAGGACGCCCTCGCCGCGGCCGTCGCTGAGATCGGCGACGACGTCACCGGCGTCCGGGGCGACGTCGCGGACCTCAGCGACATCGAACGGCTCTACGCGGCCGTCGAGCAGCAGGGCCGACGCGTCGATGTGCTGTTCGCCAACGCGGGCGGGGGATCCTTCCGCCACCTCGAGCAGGTCTCCGAGGACCACTTCGACCAGATCTTCGACATCAACGTCAAGGGACTACTGTTCACCGTGCAGAAGGCGCTGCCCCTGCTCAACGACGGCGCCTCGGTGATCCTGACCGGCTCCACCTCCGCGAGCGTCGGCAACGAGGCCTTCGGCGTCTACGGCGCTTCCAAGGCCGCCGTGCGCTCCTTCGCCCGGACCTGGGCCAACGAGCTCAGGGGCCGCCGCATCCGGGTGAACACGCTGACCCCGGGCCCCACCGACACCCCCGGCATCACCGGTCTCGCCCCCGACCAGGAGAAGGCCGCTCAGCTGAAGGGCTTCCTGGCCAGCCAGGTTCCGCTGGGCCGGATGGGAACCCCCGACGAGATCGCCTCGGCCGCGCTCTTCCTGGCCAGCGAACAGAGCAGCTTCGTCACCGGTATCGAGCTGTTCGTCGACGGCGGCGTCAACCAGATCTGAGTAGCCCGCCGCAACGTGGCGTGCGGCCGTGGGGAGACGGCCGCTTAGAGGTCCTAACTCTTTGAGCGGTGGAGTCGGCGCCAGCAGATGATGGCACAGGCAAGGGTGAGGAAGGCTTCGTGGATGTCGTCGCGGATCTCCCAGCGGATGCGCAGGCGGCGGAAC
>NZ_JBAKHM010000035.1:0-42834 GCF_036902725.1 Micromonospora psammae
CCCGCTCTGATTCACACTCTGCGAACGGCGGCCCGACTGGTTCAGCGGGCCGCCGTTCGGCGTTTCATGCGCTCACCACGGCATCGCGAAAATCGTCTGATCGGCAAAAGGCCGGCCATCTCGCTGTGGAGCCAGCTCAGCATTGCCGGCGTGTTCTCTTCGGATCGATTCGGACCTCGGGCGCTAATCTGCCCAGGCCGACTGTCAGCTCGCCCAAGGCGCGCGCCTTTGACTCATGAACCAGACAGACGCAGACGTCGACCCTTATCGCTGACGAGCCGAATTCCGCATCGCCGTCGTCCTGACGGTTGAGGCACGTACGGTCGCGGTCCAGGTGGAGCACACCATGGTCGGACTCGACGCCTCGCCTCCTGATGACTGCCAGACAGCCGGGACCCGGGGTGCACGGCGTTACATCCTGAAGGGTTGATGACTATGACGACGACCTACTCGGGTCCTGCGAGGCTGATCCTGGCCGACGGCGCATGCATATCCGGCATGGCTTCCCTCAGTACCAACCAGCGCGGAGGACTCAACGGCTGGGGCGGCACGTTCCGCCCGGACGAGATCACGACAGACCTTCGCAACGCAGTCGAAGGGCTGCAATTGGAACTGCCCTACGATCGGATGGGGACAGTCGCCGTCACCGGCATCCGCAAGCTACTCGCCACGCAGGTGTTGATGTCGTTGGCAGGCCGCGGACCCGCACGATTCTGATCGTGCGCCGCACGGCCGCCGCTACATCGTCGCCGCGACGCGGTCACCCTGCTCTGACGCAGCGACGAGGTGCCCGGCGGCCTGGTCTACGGCGTGGCCGCGAGATTCGGCACGTATCCGTACACGCTGCTCTGGGAGCCGTTCATGACTCATCAGATTCCGGCAGATCACCCTGGCCGGGCTCGGGTTGCTCCTGGTCTGGGCGGCCGCGGCGGTCAGCGAGTCACGGTGGCACCGCGACGCAACGGCGCACACCACCTGACTCGGGGATAGCGGTTGGCGGACCGCGTCAGCAGCACGGGTGGCGGCCTATGCCAGGCCTCACCAACCCGGCTCAGGGCCGCCCCGTCCCGCGTCGAGGTACCACCGGCTCGACAGCCTGACCGCGCAACCAAGCCCATGATCGCATGCACGGATCTGCCGCTGACAAGGCGCGGCGTTGCCGCTCGCGATGCGGCTCCGGGAGCCGGCGCTGGTACCAGCCGAAGCACTGGGCCGGCAGTTGAGGATCCATCGCCGGTCGGCAGCCCGATGCGAGCCGGATCGGGAAGCAGGTCGGCGTCCTGCTTCGGGATCAGGGCCAAGGCAGTCGCGGCACCCGGCAGCGTGGCGAGCACGCCGTCCTGCTGTTGAGGATATTGAACTTGAAGGTTCAGAGTCGTAAGGTGAACCACATGGTTCATCAACATGTCCTGGACCGGGTGTTCGCCTCGCTGGCCGATCCGACCCGCCGAGGCATTCTGATCCGACTCGGCGACGGCCCGGCCACCATCGGCGAGCTCGCCGAGCCCGCCGGGATGAGCCTGACCGGTATGAAGAAGCACGTCCAGGTGCTCGAAGATGCCGGACTCGTCGTCACAGAGAAGGTCGGCCGGTCACGTCAGTGCCGCCTCGGCGTCGCGCCGCTGGACGAAGCGATGGCCTGGATCAGCTTCTACCAGCGGCTCTGGGCCCGCCGCCTCGACGGTCTCGACGCCTACCTCACCCTCCAGCCCGGCCCGAAGGGACAGAATTCATGACACTCGACATGCGGATGACGCGGCAACTGCCCGCGACACCGGAGGAGGTCTTCGACGCGTACACCGACGCCGAGAAGCAGAAGATCTGGTTCACCATCCTCGACGAGCAGCCCGGCATCGTCGAGATCGAGGTCGATCTGAGGGTCGGCGGACAGCAGACCGCGGTGTGGGGGCCCAGCCGCGACATGCTGTTCCGGGAGACGCAGACGTTCGTCGAGATCGATCGCCCGCACCGACTCGTCACCGAGTCCACCGGTGCCAGCCCGGACGGCATGACCATGACGACCCGCATCGAGGTCACCTTCGAAGAGAAGGACGGCGGCACCCTGATGACCGTCGTCCAGAGCGGCTTCCCCGTCCCCGAGATCCGTGACTTCTTCGTCAGCGAGGTGTGGGCCGGCGCGTTCGCCCGTATCGAGGCGTTCCTGGCCCGTCAACGCGGCACGGAGCCTGCTGATGTCTAGTTTCTCCCGGGTGGCGGTCGTCGCCCTCGGCGGCGCCACCGCCGTGGCGGTCAATCTCATCCTCTACGGCGCCGGGCGAGCAGCCGGCGGCACCTTCCAGTTCACCTCTTCCAACGGACCGGCCGAGGTCGACGCGCTCACCGTCGCTGGTTTCAGCGCGGTACCACTGCTGATCGGCCTTGCCGCAGTCGCTCTGCTGGCACCGCATGCTGCCTGGGTCATCCGGGCCGCCCTGGTCGTCGGCCCGGTACTGGCGGTCGGCGCGATCGTCCTGATGACCCTGCCCGCCGATTTCGACACCGCGAGCAAGCCGACACTGGCCCTCTGCCACCTGACACTCGTCCCGATTACCGTCGCCGCCGTGGTTGCCATCGGCCGACAGGCGGGGGCCACCCGTGCCACCGTGCGGGCTGAGCCGAGGTAATCACCTCCTGTAGTCGTGTTGGCTACGGGCGACGTCGCCCTGACGGCTGCTGACCTGTAAGGGCGATCGAGGTGGCGGTACGGTGTCGCCTGACGAAGGCCGCCGACCGCGTGACAGTGCCGGCGATCGAGAAGGGCCGCTGCGTGGGCATGGCATTGATCGGACGCCGCTTGTCGGGCGAGGAGTTGGCAGCGGTGCGCGCCGACCCGACGGCGGTCGACACGTTGCTGTACGGCGACCTCGACGACGATGAGACTGAGATGCCCGAGCCTGAGCTGGACCTAGACAAGTCGTGGCACGGCATCCACTACCTGCTCACCGGCACCGCCTGGCTGATCGGTGAGGGCGCCGGCGCTGCGGTCCTCGGCGGTGTCGAGATCGGACAGGATGGTGGCTACGGTCCACCCCGGCTGCTCGATGAGGACACCGTCCGCGCCGTCGCCACCGCGCTCGACGCACTGGATGCGGATACGCTGCGCGCCCGCTTCGACCCGGGCGCCATGGCGGCGGCTGACATCTACCCGAACATCTGGACCAACGGCACTGACGACCTCGACTACCTGATGTCGCACTTCACCGAATTGCGCCGCTTCTACCGCGCCGCAGCCGCGAACGGTCAGGCCGTGCTGGTGGCCCTCACCTGACGCAGCCGCCCGGTTGGCTGACCGCGCCGACCTGCGTCATCGCCGCTCAAGCGTTGGTGCTGTCGCGCTATGTTCGCCCCGAGGCGTCCGAGGGCAGCGCCAGATAGAGACGCACGCTCATGCCGCCGACCGCGCGTGCCGGCTCGGGCATTCATCACCCTGGTGCAGCCGTCGCGGTTGCCGCCGGTACCGTGGCGCCGGTGCACTGGGACGAACGTTGAGACGGCACTGCGGAATCCGCCGCACGCTGGACCGGAACGATCGCCAGCGCCTCGACGCGCCCGCCACGATCCCGAAGGTCGCCCCGAGGATCCGGATCGCGATGACGGAGTACCTCACCGCCTACACGTTCTGCAGTGACGTGCCATGATGCGGTCGTTGGTGCCGGTCGCCGTACTCGGCGCTCTGCTGTGGGGTGGCCGGGGAGCCGTACGGGCATGGCGGTCGCCCGGCGGCTGGGTCCGGCTCGCCCTGATCACCGCCTCCTGCACCCTGCTGCTGTACGTCTACGGCCTGTTCAGCAGGGTTGCCTACGATATCGGCGAGACGTGCGACTGGCTGGGCCAGCACTACGACACCGGCTATCGGGCCGAGCACTGGCGGGAGCCGGGCCGGTGGTTTCCGCTGCACAACCGGTGCAACGCCGGCTACGACCTGGTACCGACGTACGTCAATCCGTCGCTCGTTGTCCTCGCCGTCCTCACCCTCGGCTGTGCCGTCATGGCGGTGACCCTGACCGTCACCGGTCGACGCCGGCGCTGAGCGGGCCCACCGTGGCGCGCATCTGGCCGCCGATCGGGCGTCACGGTTCGTTGCGAGTGGTTGGGCAGCGACACCTGGCCCTGTCGAGACGAGTGCGCCGTGGTGAGCGTGGCCCGGTAGGAGATACCGGACGCTGATCAGATGGGTCAGTAGCCCGGCTCGCCGCCAGCGGCGAGCCGGGCCGCTGCCTCGGCGGGGGTGTCGTCGTAGCCGGGCCGGGCCAAGAGCACCGATTGGAAGAAGTGGCCCTGCTGCTCGTCCGGGTCGTCGTCCGCGGCGAATGGCCGCCATAGCGCGAGGTACAGCTCCCGCGCGGTGAACCCGTCGTCGCCCTCGTTCGGCACGAGGTCGACGTGGCGACGTAGCCGCTCCACGACCTTCAGCGCGGGCAGCCCGAAGACATCGACATCGCGGTACCGCACCAGGTCCCGCTCCTGTGGACGCCACACCTCGATCGCGATGACCCGGCCCCGTGTTGGTCCGACCCCGAATCCCACGCTGAACCCCAGCCCGCTCGACAGGTGCACGGCCAGCTCGCCGTGGGCGGTCGGCGTCAGCCGGCCGAGGGTTTCGAGCGCCCCGCGGGCCTCGTCGATCGTCATCCCGAGCGACAGCGGGCCTACCCCGCGAGGTGGATCGAGTACCAACTCCATTCGCTGATCATGGCAGCTCGCTCGTGGGCGTAAGCGATCGGGCCAGTGCCCGGCAGCGCTTCCGTAGGTCGCGGCGCACTCGATTGTCGCCGGTCGTGCGGCGCCGGGCGTCGGGGCTGCGGTCGTTCTCCATCCCGCCGATGTTCCGCTCGCAGGCAGATGCCGGTGTCGCATGTCGATCTCACGGTGTCCGCCTGGTTGGGCCTGTCCGACGACGCAGCTCTCAACCCTGGCCGGCCTCGAAGAGCACCGGCCAGGCGCGGGCGGCCGGCGCGATCGCCGCGGGCCCGGGCGGCGGCTCGGCGTGGGCCAGCACCTCGGCGGCGAACTGCCCGAACATCGGCGCGGCTGGGTGCGGCGACCGGTTCGGCCAGGCCGCCGAGGTGCGCTTCACCAGTGGCTGCCCGGCCACCGGCCGCCAGGCGATCCGCGGCTCGCGCCGGGCCAGCGCCTCCGGCTCGACGGCCACCGCCCCGCCGGCCAGCACCAGTCCGAAGAGGAACTCCGGGTTGCGGGCGTACCGGACCCGGCCGGGCGTGAAGCCGTGCCACCGGCAGACGGCCAGGAGGTGCTCGTGCCAGCCGGGTGCCGTCGCGGGCGGCGCGGCGATCAGATCCAGCCCCGCCAGTTCGGCCAGGTCGACCTGCCGGGCCCGGGCCAGCGGCGCCGACCGCGGCAGCAGCACCCCCAGCGGTACCTCCACCGCCGGGCCGAAGCGCAGCCCCGCCTCGTCCGTCGGGTGGTGCAGCAGGCCCGCGTCGAGCTGCCCCTCGGCGAGCATCCGGACCTGTTCGGCGCTGGCCAGCTCGTGCAGGTCGACCTCCAGCCCGGGCGCCTCGGTGGCGAACCGGTCCAGCAGCGCGCGCAGGGTCACCGCCGGCGTCTCCGGCGGTACGCCCGCCCGCAGGACACCCAGCGCGCCCTCGCGTACCTGGTGGATGACGTTGCGTAGCCGCTGCTCGGCGGCGAGCAGCTCGTCGGCCTCGCCGAGCAGGAGCTGGCCGGCGGTGGTCAGCCGGACCTGCCGCCGGGACCGGTCGAAGAGCTCGACGCGCAGTTCCCGCTCCAGCCGCTGGATCGATTGGCTCAGCGGCGGCTGCGCCATGCCCAGCTCCTCGGCCGCCCGCCCGAAGTGCAGCTCCCGCGCGACCACCACGAAGTGCCGCAGCTGCCGTAGCAGATCCACCCCCGCACCCTATGCGCAAGCCGATCATGTGGCGGCCACACCGCCGGACCCTGTCCCACCCCGGGCGGCACCTGCGAACTGGGCATGCAGAACTGCCAGGTGTTCGACCTGCCGTCCGTCACCGGCCTGCTGCCGACCTGGCCGTCCCGCCCCAGTGCGGTCCCTGGCCGGCCGTCCTGACGCTCCTCGTCGTTCTCGGCGTGCTCATCGCCCTCCTGCTGTGGCGCTGGTTGCGCCGGACCTGGCGGCCCGTGGCGCGAGGCGGCGGCGGGATTAGCGTGGGGAGGTGGATGTGGGGGAGCGGGTCGGGAAGATCTTCGAGCGGGTGGCGGTTCGGGGGAACCTGCACGTGGTGAAGGTGAACGGCGAGGACGAGCGGGAGGTGGGGGTTCGGGCGGACGAGCAGGTGGTGATCGCCTCGGTCTTCAAGATCCTGTTGGCGTTGGAGTTCGCCCGGCAGGTCGCCGCCGGCCAGCTCGACCCTGCCGAGCGGGTGCTGGTGCGGGCCGACGACCGGCTCGGCGGGTGGGGGATCGCTGGCTGCGCCGACGACGCCGAGGTCTCCCTGCGCGACCTCGCCTACTTTGCCATGTCGGTCAGCGACAACACCGCCGCCGACCTGCTGCTGCGCCGGGTCGGCCCGGACGTGGTGCCGATGCTCGCCGCCGAGCTGGGGCTGCCGCGTACCCGGATCGTGGGCGGCCCACGGCAACTGGTGGAGACGATGCTCGCCGACGTCGGCGCCCGCACCGAGGCGGACTTCGCCCGGATCTTCCCCACACTGCCAATGGAGCGGGTCCGGGCGATGAGGATCTTCGACCCGGCGCACACCAGCTCCAGCACGGCCCGGGAGCTGACCCGGCTGCTCTGCCTGATCTGGCGGGACGAGGCCGGGCCGGCCGCCGCCTGCACCATGGTGCGGGAGCTGATGGGCCGACAGCTGTTCTGGACCCGGCTCGCCTCCGGCTTCCGACCCACGGTGCGGGTCGCCGCAAAGAGCGGCACCCTGCCGGGTCTGCACCTGGAGGCCGGCGTGGTCGAGTACCCCGACGGCGGCCGGTACGCGATCGCGGTCTCCGCTCGCACCGAACGGCTCGACACCCGGCGGATCGACGTCGACCTGGCGATCGGCGAAGCGGCCCGGGTAGCCGTGGAGGCGCTGCGCGCCGACTGAGTTTTTGGCCGGGCGAGGCCGCCGGCAGCGGCCGTGCGCTGGAGCGATATGCGAACGGATATCGCCGGGGCGGCTCCTTGATCTTGGACGTGGGCCTCGTCCCGGTGGTGGGGTGGGCGTACCGATCACCGAGCTTCACGGAAGGACCACCATGCCCGAACACCGCACCTCCGGCATCGACCGTCGCCGCCTGCTCCGGCAAGCCGCGGTCGGCACCGCCGCCGTCTCCGTGGGCGGGGTCACCGCCGCCGCGTGGGCCGCGCCGGCCCAGGCCGCCACGCCGGCCACCGCGCCCGGCGGCGTCACCACTGGCCGTCGCCGTGGCGCGGTCAGTTTCCGCTGGTGGGGCACGTCCGGCTGGCGCATCGACATCGGCGACCGAACCGTCCTGGTCGACCCGTACCTGAGCCGCTTCGGCACCGGCCTGTTCACCGGCGCTTTCCAGCCGGAGACGCCGCTGAAGGTGCGGACCGACGTCATCGACTCCCACCTGGACCGGGCGGAGAACGTGCTGGTCACCCACACCCACTGGGACCACTTCAACGACGTCCCATACATCGCCGGGCGGACCGGTGCCCGGGTCTTCGGCACCCTCACGGCCTACCACCTCGGCCTGGCGTACGGGGTGCCGGCCACGCAGCTCAGCCCGGTCAGGGGCGGGGAGGTGCTGGACTTCGGCGACTACACCGTCGAGGTGGTCAGTTCGCTGCACAGCCGCAACGGCGGGTACTCGATGGCCTTCCCAGGCGTGCGGTTCACCCGGCCGCCGAAGCCGGCCACCATCGCGGACCTGCCCGAGGGCGACACGCTGGCGTACCAGATCCGGATCGCCGGCGGGCCGGCGGTGTTCTTCATGGGGGCGAGCGACTTCACCGAGCGGAACCTCGTGGGCCTGGCCCCCGACGTGGCGATGGTGGCCTCGGCCGCGACCGCTTCGACCGCCGACTACGTGCCCCGGCTGATGGCGGCCCTGGACTACCCGAAGGTCGTGGTGCCGGTGCACTGGGACAACTTCGAGACGGACCTGACCAACCCGCCGACGGTGGCGCCGAACGACCGCCAGCGCCTCGACGACCTCATCGCAGCGGTTCGTGAGGTGTCGCCGCGCAGCCGGGTGCTGGTGCCCGAGTACCTCACCGCGTACCACTTCTGAGCCGACGGCGGAGGGGCCCGGGCCACCGGCTCGGTCCCGTCCACCGAGCGCGGGCGCGGGTGATGCTTGCGCCCGTGGGCGGGCGGGCGACGTGTCGGACGTTGCTCAGACCCGGGTGATGCGTACGGCGTCGGCGACCACGTAACCCGTCCCCGAGACCCACCGGCTCACGCCGACCAGGTTGGCGTCCCCCGCGGCGAGGGGGAAGGTGCCCAACGAACGCCACGTCCCGCCGTTGCTCCGCTGGTCCACGTACACGCTCTTGTTGCCTGTCGAGGTCACGGGACATAGTTGACGCTCACGTCCCCTGATGCCCGACATGATCCTCAAAGGGCGCTGCGGAAGCCTTCACCCCACGACACGGGCGCGCATCGCGGCATGGCCGAACCGCCGGCGATGGGCTGCCACGCCCCGTAGCGATCGGATCGCGGGTCCGGACGCCTGGGTGTCCCCTTTGGCTGGAGCGAGCTTGTCCAATCCCTGTGCTCTAATCCCGCCATGCATGTCGTCGTCACAGGCGCACTCGTTGAAAACGGCGCGGTCCTGCTAGTACACCGCAGCCCGACCAAACGGGCATACCCAGATCTCTGGGATCTGCCCGGGGGACATGTCGAAGCGGGTGAGTCAGAACTACAAGCCCTCGCGCGTGAGATGCACGAGGAGCTCGGTGTTCACATTGTGGCGGAGTCCGCTTCACGGTTGGGCGACTGGCATGCCGGCAGTGGTGAGGACGCCGTTCACGTGGGCGTCTGGCAAATTGGAGACTGGGTTGGCTCTCCCACCAACCGTGCACCTGACGAGCATGACGACATCGCCTGGGTCGGGATCAGCGAGCTGGGCGGCCTTCCCCTCGTGCATGGCGACTTGGCGGCAATGGTTCGTTCTCTGCCTGAGCCTGAGTGCGCCCGCAGGCACTCAGATGTCACCGACTGACACCAGGACGACCGAGGAATTAAGGCTGACTGTCGTGCATGTGCTGGGACGGATTCGTCAAGCATGTGGTGGGACAAGACAGGCGCGCTGCCTGCGCTGCCCGGAGGGGCGACGCACACCGTCCGAGCTAGCGGAGCGGCATTCGGGCGACGACTTGCCACTCGTACATCCGCCGGTCTCGGTGCATCTCGATCAGGTCGACCTGCCTGATCGTAACGGCGGCGGGCTTGGGAACGACGGACCGCACAGCCTGAACGTAGGGCTCGGCTGGGCCATCGGTGGCTAGTCGTCACCAGGGCAACACCCCGTACCCGCCGCCGGCGTCCGTCTGAAACCCCCACAGATGGCCGCTCGGCCCGTGCGCCGGCAGCGTCGCCAGGTGCACGCTGACCTCCGCGCCCTGCTCGGAGGTGCGAAAACCGGAGTTGCCGTTCATGTCGGTCGCGCAGTAGCCGGGGTTGGCCGCGTTCACCTTGATCGGGGTGTTCCGCAACTCCTTGGCGTACATGGCGGTGACCATGTTCAGCGCCGCCTTCGACGTCGGGTACGGGATCGAGGTCAGCGGGAACAGGGCATCCTGCGGGTCGGTCATCACCGCGATCGAGCCGACCTCGCTGGAGACGTTGACGATCCGGGCCGCCGGTGCCTCGCGCAGCAGCGGCAGCAGCGCGTTGGTCATCGCCACCACGCCGAACACGTTCGTCTCGTACACCTCGCGCAGGGTGGCGAGGTTGGTCTCGCTGGGCAGCGTCAGGCCGTCGGCTCCCACGATCCCGGCGTTGTTGACCAGCACGTCGAGGTGGCCGTACTCCTCCTCGACGAACTTGGCCGCGGCGGCGACCGACTGCTCGTCGGTGACCTCCAGCGGCACGAAGCGGGCGTCCGCGCCGCCGTCGCGCAGCGTCCGCTCGGCCTTGCGGCCCCGCGTGGCGTCCCGCGCGCCGACCAGCACGGTCCATCCCAGCGCGCCGAGCTGCCGGGCGGTGGCCAGGCCGATTCCCTTGTTGGCCCCGGTGATCAGGGCGATCGTCGTCGTCATGCCGTCGAGCCTGCCGCCGGCGCCGCCCCGCCGGGAGAGGCCCGCCGAGGCTGGTATCGGGGGTACCACCCTCGCCGGGCGCGGCTACGGCAAGCTGGGGGCATGACGATGCTGCGGCGCGGCGAACTCGCCGCCTTCCTGCGCAGCCGCCGAGCCCGGCTGCGTCCCACCGAGGTCGGCCTCCCCGAGGGGGTACGCCGCCGCACGCCCGGGCTGCGCCGGCAGGAGGTCGCCCAGCTCGCCGGCATGTCGATCGACTACTACATCCGGCTGGAACAGGGGCGCGGACCGCAGCCGTCCGGGCAGATCCTCGCCGCGCTGGCCCGGGCACTGCTGCTCACCCGGGACGAGCGGACGTACCTGTTCCGGATCACCCGCGGGGAGTGCCCGCCGGATTCCACCGGGCCGAGCCGGGAGGTCACGCCGGGGCTGCGGCACCTGCTCGACGCCATGACGGAGAGCCCGGCCTACCTGGTCGACGCAGCCTACGAGGTGCTCGCCTGGAACCGGCTGGCCACCTGGTTCGTCGGCGAGTTGTCGGCGGTGCCGGCCGACGAGCGGAACATGATCCGCCGGATGTTCCGCCGGGCGGTGCCCCGGTCGCACTGGGACGACCCGGAGACGCTTCGCTTCGCCCGTACCTCGATCGCGGACCTGCGGGCCGCGTACGGCCGCTACCCGGCCGACCCGAGGATCACCGGGCTGGTCACCGAGCTGCTCGGGGTGTCACCCCGGTTCGCCGCGCTCTGGGCCGAGCACGACGTCGGCGAGCGCCGCCCGACCGTCAAGCGGATCGCCCACCCGGAGTTGGGGCCGCTGGAATTCGAGTGCCGGGTACTGCACGTCCCGGAGACCGACCAGCGGCTGATCATCTACGTCGCCGAGCCGGGCTCGGCGACCCGGGAGGCCTTCCGTCGGATCGCCGAGCGCGTCGCCTCCTGAGGAGATCAGGCGTGCGCCACGCCGAGCGCGGGTGCGGCGGCCGACCGGGGAACCCCGGACGGCCGCCGCGTTGCCGGCTCAGCGCTCCCCGCGGACCCGCCGGACGGTGTCGCGGTACCACAGCGCGCTGCGCTTCGGCGTCCGCTGCTGGGTGGCGTAGTCGACCCGGACGATGCCGAACCGCTTGTCGTAGCCGTACGCCCACTCGAAGTTGTCCAGCAGGGACCAGGCGAAGTAGCCGCGCACGTCGGCCCCGGCCAGCCGGGCCCGGGCCACCGCGCGCAGGTGCTCGGCCAGGTACTCCACCCGGTCGTCGTCGGCGACGAAGCCCTCGGCGTCGGGCTGGTCGTCGAAGGCCGCGCCGTTCTCGGTGATCACCATCGGCACGCCCGGGTAGTCCTTGCTGAGCCGCACCAGCAGCTCGGTGAAGGACTCCGGCACGATCTCCCAGTCCATCGCGGTGCGCGGCAGGTCCCGCCGCACCACCCGCTGCACCGGTCGGCCCTCGTCGTCGCGCTCCCGGCCCTGCTCGTCGACGCCGGAGAAGAGCTGCCCGAAGTAGAAGTTGACCCCGAGCACGTCGATCGGGGTGGAGATCACCTCGAGGTCGCCCTCCTCGACGGGGATGCGCACCCCCTCGCGGGCCAGATCGGCCACCACGTCCTCCGGGTACCGGCCGTGGAACAGCGGGTCCAGGTAGAGCCGGTTGCCCAGCCCGTCGGCGGCCCGGGCGGCGTCCCGGTCGGCCGGGCTGTCGGTGGCCGGGTCGGCGGTGGCCAGGTTCACGGTGATGCCCAGGTCCACCGGACCCGGGGCGGCCGCCCGCAGCCGCTGGGTCGCCAGTCCGTGCCCGAGCAGCAGGTGGTGCACGGCGGAGATCGCGTCGCCCAGGTTGCGCCGGCCCGGCGCGTGCGCGCCGTAGGCGTAGCCGAGCATCGCCGAGCACCACGGCTCGTTCAGCGTGGTCCAGGTCTTCACCCGGTCGCCGAGGGCGTCGAAGACCAGCTCCGCGTAGTCGGCGAACCGGTAGGCGGTGTCCCGGACCGGCCAGCCGCCGGCGTCCTCCAGCTCCTGCGGCAGGTCCCAGTGGTAGAGGGTGACCCAGGGGTCGACGCCGCGGCCGAGCAGCTCGTCGACGAGGCGGTCGTAGAAGGCCAACCCGGCCGGGTTGGCCGGCCCGCGCCCGCCGGGCTGCACCCGCGGCCAGGCCACCGAGAAGCGGTACGTGTCCAGGCCCAGGTCGGCGATGAGGGCGACGTCCTGCGGCATCCGGTGGTAGTGGTCGCAGGCCACGTCGCCCGTGTCGGCGTTGGCGACCGCGCCGGGCACCCGACAGAAGGTGTCCCAGATCGACGGTGTCCGGCCGTCCTCGGCGACGGCGCCCTCGATCTGGTACGACGACGTCGCCACCCCCCACCGGAACGTCGGCGGCAGGGTGTCGATCGGGTCGGCCTGCCCGGTCGTCGTCGGTCGGGTGAGGTCGCTGTCCATGGTTCTCCTCGCGGTTGCGGGTGGATCGGGTACGCGGGTGGGCGCCGGGCCGGTCGGACCGCGGCTCACCGGGGGACCGCCTGCTCGGCGGGGTGCAGCCAGCAGGCCACGGTCCGGCCCGGGTCGTGGTCGGCGGGCGGGCCGAGCGGTGGCAGGCGGCTGTCGCAGGGGTCGAAGGCGCGGGGGCAGCGCGGGTGGAAGGCGCAGCCGGTCGGCATCGCCCGCAGGTCCGGCGGTGAGCCGGGGATGCCGGTCAACTCCCGGCGTGGGCCGCGCAACGCCGGGAACGAGTGCAGCAGCCCGTCGGTGTACGGGTGCAGGGCGTGGCGGTACAGCTGTCCGGCCGGCGCCTCCTCGATGATCCGGCCGCCGTACATGATGGCGATGCGGTCGGAGAACTCCACCAGCAACGACAGGTCGTGGGTGATGAACAGCACCGCGAAGCCGAGCCGCTCACGCAGCTCGGCGAGCTGGCCGAGGATCTGCCGCTGCATCACCACGTCCAGGGCGGTGGTGGGCTCGTCCATGATGACGACCTGCGGCTCCAGCGCCAGCGCCATCGCGATCATGACGCGCTGCCGCATGCCGCCGGAGAGCTGGTGGGGGTAGCTGTCCAGCCGGTCGGCGGCGATGCCGACCAGCCGCAGCAGGTCCCGGGCCCGGGCCAGCCGGGCCGCCGGCGTGGTCCGCGGCTCGTGCGCCCGGATGACGTCGATCAGCTGGGTGGAGACCCGGTGCACCGGGTTGAGCGAGTTCATCGCCCCCTGGAACACGATCGACGTCTCGGCCCAGCGGAACGCCCGCAGCTGGGCCGGGGTCAGCGCCAGCACGTCGACCGGCGGACCGTCGGCCGGGTGGTAGATCACCTCGCCGCCACTGATCACCCCCGGCGGGGGGAGCAGCCGGGTCAGCCCGTACGCCAGGGTGGACTTGCCGCTGCCGCTCTCCCCGGCCAGGCCCAGCACCTCGCCGCGGTGCAGGGTGAGGTCCACGTCGCGGACCGCGTGCACCGCCTCGTCGCCCAACCCGTAGTCCACCCGGAGCTTGCGGATCTCCAGCACCGGCTCGCTCATCGGAACCTTTCCTGCACTCGCGACCGTCGCGCTGCTCGCGCTCACCGGGCGACCTCCTTCTGTTGCGGGGCGACCGGTTCCGGGCGCGGCCCGGGGGTCGCCGCGGGCCGCGCCAGCACGGGGGTGAACCCGACCCGCATCCGCACGACCTGGCCGTTGGCGGCCCGGACCCGGGTCCGGCCGGCGCTGCGCAGCCGAGGGCTGACGAACTCGTCGATGCCGAAATTGATCAGCGCCAGGGCGGTGCCCAGCAGGGCGATGGCCAGCCCGGCCGGCACGAACCACCACCAGGCGCCCTGGGCGAGCGCCTGCTGGCTCTGCGCCCAGAACAGGATAGTGCCCCAGTTCCACGGCGAGATGGACGAGATGCCGATGAAGGCCAGGGTGATCTCCGACATGACCGCGAAGATGACCGTGCCGACGAAGCCGGAGGCGATGATCGCGGTCAGGTTCGGCAGGACCTCGAACACGATGATCCGCCAGGTGGTCTCGCCGGTGGCCCGGGCCGCCTCCACGTAGTCGCGCCGACGCAGCGACAGCGTCTGCGCGCGCAGCACCCGGGCGCCCCACGCCCACGAGGTGAGGCCGATGACCAGCGCGACGACCAGGTCGCCGGCGTCGGTGACGGTGGACGTGACGATGATGATCAGCGGCAGCGCCGGGATCACCAGGAACACGTTGGACAGCGCGGAGAGCCCGTCGTCGTAGAACCCGCCGAGGTAGCCGGCGGTCACCCCGACCAGGACGGAGAGCACGGTGGCCACCACCCCGGCGGTGAGGCCGACCAGCATCACCCCCCGGGTGCCGACCAGGATCTGGCTGAACACGTCCTGACCGAGGTGGGTGGTGCCGAACCAGTGCTGCGCCGAGGGCGGCTGGAGCAGGTCGGCGCTGCGGGCGTCCGGGTCGTACGGGGCGATCCACGGCCCGATAACCGCGAGCAGCGCGTACAGCGCGACCACGGCCAGGCCGGTCGCGGCCTTGGCGTTGGCGACGAAGCGCCACCGCCGGCGTCGCGCGGCGGCGGGCTGCGCCATCGCGCCCTGCTTCGGGATGACCTGTTCGATGCTGGAGGTGGGGATGCTCACGACTCAGCCCTCCTTGCGGGTACGTGGGTCGAGCGCCAGGTACGCCAGGTCGGCCAGCAGGTTCGCCACCAGCACCGAGAGGGTGATGACCAGGAAGATGCCCTGCATCAGCGGGTAGTCCTTGGCGCTGACGGCCCGGAAGAGCAGGAAGCCCAGCCCCGGGTAGGAGAAGACGATCTCCACCAGCAGGGTGCCGCCGACGATGAAGCCCAGCGACAGCGCGAAGCCGGCCACGTTCGGCAGCAGCGCGTTGCGGGCGGCGTAGCTCAGCGCCACCCGCCGTTCCGGCAGGCCCTTGGCGTGCGCCACGGTGATGTAGTCCTCCGCGGCGACGGTCACCATCATGTTGCGCATGCTGAGGATCCAGCCGCTCATCGACGAGACCAGGATGGTCGCGGCGGGCAGCAGGCTGTGCTGCACGGCGCTGCCCAGGAAGATGGTGTCCAGCGCCGGGACCAGGCCCGGCTCGTACCCGCCGGAGGAGGGGAAGAAGCTGCCGGGCCCGGCGAGCAGGGCGATCGCGACGAGACCCAACCAGAAGTACGGCACCGAGGAGAGGAACGTGGTGGCCGGCAGCAGACCGTCCAGCCAGGAGCCGCGCCGCCAGCCGGCCAGCACGCCCAGGCCGGTGCCGAGGGCGAAGCTGACCAGGGTGGTGATCCCGACCAGGGCGAGGGTCCACGGCAGCGCGTCGGCGATCACCTCCGAGACCGGCGCGGGGAACGCGGTGAACGACAGCCCCAGGTCGCCGCGGAGCAGCTGCGCCCAGTAGTCGACGTACTGGTCCCAGAGGCTCTCGTCGGAGTCGATGCCGAAGAGCACGTAGAGCGAGTTGATCGCGTCGGTGCTGAGCTGGCCCTGGTAGCGGGAGATCAGCGACTTGACCGGGTCGCCCGGGATCAGCCGGGGGATGAAGAAGTTGATGGTCAGCGCCGCCCACGCGGTGAACAGGTAGAAGGCCGCCCGACGCAGCAGGTAGATCATCGCTCCACCGCCACGACGTCCTCGGCCGCGGTGGTCTGCGGGTCGTAGAGCCAGCAGGCCGCCCAGTGGCCGGGCCGGTCACCGACCTCCAGCCGCCCCGGCAGTTCGGTGGCGCAGCGGGGCATCGCCGCCGGGCAGCGCGGGTGGAAGCGGCAGCCGGCCGGTGGCCGGATCAGGCTCGGCGGCTCCCCGTCCCCCCGGTCCCGATCCTCGTCGCGGGCCTCGCCGGTGAGCCGTTCCGGGTCGGGCGCCGAGGCGATCAGCAGCCGGGTGTACGGGTGCGCTGGGTGCTGGGTGACGGTCTCGCTGTCGCCCCCCTCGACCAGGCGTCCCGCGTACATCACCAGGGTCTCGTCGGCGAAGTAGCGGGCCGAGGCGATGTCGTGGGTGATGTAGAGGATGGCCAGGTGCAGCCGTTCCTTCAGGTCGCGGAGCAGGTTGAGCACGCCGAGCCGGATGGAGACGTCGAGCATGGAGACCGGCTCGTCGGCGAGCAGCACCTGCGGGTCGGCGCCGAGGGCCCGGGCGATAGCGACCCGCTGCCGCTGCCCGCCGGAGAGCTCGTGCGGGAACTTGTCCAGGTACCGCTCGGGCGGGGTGAGTGAGACCCGCTCCAGCAGGCGGGCCAGGGCCGCGTCGAGCTCGGCGGCGCCGCGGCCGGCGTTGCCGTGGATGCGCAGCGCCCGGGTCAGGTGGTACCGCACGGTGTGCACCGGGTTCAGCGACGCGAACGGGTCCTGGAAGATCAGCTGCACCCGGCGGGCGTACGCCCGGAAGGGCCGCCCGCCGTGGACGGTGACCGGCTCGCCGTGCAGGCGGACGGTGCCGGCGGTGCGGGGGTAGAGCTGCGCGAGCAACCGGGCCACCGTCGACTTGCCGGAGCCGGATTCGCCGACCAGGGCGGTGACCCGGCCACGGCGCAGGGTGAGGTGGACGTCGTCGACCGCGCGCACGGCCGGCCGGGTGCCGGAGAAGAGGCCACGCAGCCGCCTGCGGACGGGGAAGTGCTTGGTCAGGCCGACCGCCTCCAGCACCTCCTCGCCGACGGCCGGCGCGTCCGGGGTGGACGGTGTCATGCCGGTTTCCTGTCTGCTCGGATGGGTGGTCGCCGGGGCCCGGGCGGCGGCGTGCTCGCCGCCGCCCGGGCCGCAGCGGGTCAGGAGCCGGCGGGCCGCAGGTGCAGCACGACGTCGGCGGCGTTCGGCTGGGTCGGCTGGGCCGCGCCGTAGGCGTTCGCGTCGTCCGGCCAGCCGGTCCAGTTCTTGGTGCTGTAGGCGGCGCCGACGTTGTCCGCGCCGACCGGGATCATCGGCATCTGCTCGACGAAGACCTTCTGCAGGGTGGCCAGGGCCGCGGTCCGCGCCGCGTCGTCGGTGGCGTTGGCGTACGCGACCAGAGCGGCGGTGGCCTGCGGGTTGTTGAAGCGGCCGAAGTTGCCGGCCGGGGAGGCCTTGCCGATCGGCTTGAGCAGCCGGCCGTCCATCACCGTCTGGTAGATGTCGTACGGGGTGGCGCCGCCGTTGGTCCACCGGAAGGTGGCGTCGAACTTGCCCTCCTCCACGTTGCGGAACCAGGCGTCCTGGTTGGCCTTGTCGACGGTGGCGGTGATGCCGATCTTCGACAGGTTGTCCTTCACGATCTCCAGGCTGGTCTGGTAGTCCGACCAGCCGGCGGGGTCGGTCAGGGTGAGGGTGACCGGCTTGCCGGTCGGGTCGAGCAGGGTGTTGCCGGAGTACTTGAACCCGGCATCGGTCAGGGTCTTCTTCGCCCCGTCCACGTCGACCCGGTGCTCCTGCCCCTTGAACTCCGGGGAGATGAACGCGTCACCGGCCGGGCTGGGCAGGCCGGTCACGCTGCGCACGAGGGGGTGGAAGTAGCCCGCCTCGGCCTGCTGGAAGATGTCCTCCCGGTTGATCACCATGTTCATCGCCCGGCGCAGCGCCGGGTTGTCGAACGGCTTCTTGGTGGTGTTGACGTAGAGGCCGTGGATGCCGAGCACCGCCGGCGCCCAGATCTTGTGGTGGGCCGGGTCCTTGCCGATGAAGACGGTCTTGACGTTGGGGATGAAGACGAAGCTCCACTCGGACTCGCCGTTGGCCAGGGCGGTGGTCTGCGCGTTGTTGTCGGTGTAGGAGGTGTAGCGCAGCTCCTTGACCTTCGGCAGTTCCTGCCAGTAGCCGCCGGTGCGCACCGAGAGGGTGCTGGTCTGCGGGGTGAACGACTTGAGCGTGTAGGCCCCGCTACCGATCGGGTTCTTGTTGATGTCGGTGGCCGGATCCTTGATCGCCGACCAGATGTGCTTCGGCACGATCGGGACCTGCGCGATGATCTTCTGCTGGTTGACGAACTGCGGGGAGTCGAAGGTGAGGGTCACCTCGTTGCCGCTGCTCGACACCGACTTGTACGGCGTCGCGAACTGGTTCAGGCCCTCGTTCTCCTTGACCAGGTTGTAGGTGAACGCGACGTCCTCGGCGGTGACCGGCTTTCCGTCCGACCAGGTGGCGTTGTCGCGGATGGTCACCTTGACCGAGGTGTAGTCGGGGCTCCACTCGGCCTTGGTGGCCAGCCACGGCTTGAACGGCTCGGCCGGCTTGACCGGGTTCCACATCATCAGCGGCTCGTAGATCTGCCAGCGGTAGCCCAGCGACGATGCCGCGGAGGTGGTGAGGAACGGGTTGTGGTTCTCCGTCTGCGGGCCGTTGGGCATGCCGACGTTGAGCACGGTGGCGCCGCTGCCCTTGGTGTCCCGGGCCCGGGTGTTGGCGGTCTCGCCGCAGCCGGTCAGGGCCACCGCGCCGGCCAGCGCGACGGCGACGAACTGTCGTCTTCTCATGGTGATCTCCCTCGGTGCTCCCGTGTCCGGGAGCGGGGTGGTGGTGGGTGGAGAGGGTGTGCGATGCCGCCGCCGGTCGGCGGGTGTGCCGGCCGGCGTCGGCGGATGGTGCGCAGCGGGTCAGGTGGTGCCGGTCGAGGCGCGGACGGTGAGGGTGGTGGGGATGACGGTGGGGGCGTCGGGCAGGGGCGCGCCGTCGAAGTGGCCGATGAGCGCGCGGGCGGCCGCCGCTCCCATCTGCCGCAGCGGCTGGCGTACGGAGGTCAGCGGTGGGTGGGTGTGCGAGGCCAGTGGCAGGTCGTCGAAGCCGACGACCGCCACGTCGTGCGGCACCCGGCGGCCGGCGTCGCGGAGCGCCTGCAGCGCCCCGGCGGCGGAGAGGTCGTTGTGGGCGAAGACGGCGTCGAACGGCACGTCGTCGGCGAGCAGCCGCTGCACCGCCGCGCGCCCGCAGTCGAAGGTGAAGTCGCCCTCCACCACCAGGGCCGCGTCGACCGGCTGTCCGGCGTCGGCGTAGCCGCCGAGGAAGCCGGCCAGCCGGGCGTGGGTGCAACCGAAGCGTCGCGGCCCGGTGACGACGAGCGGGCGTCGCCGGCCCAGGTCCAGCAGGTGGGTGGCGGCGGCGTGGGCGCCGGCCTCGTTGGTGGTCTGCACCGAGGGGAAGCGGGGCTGGTGGCCGCGGTCGTCGACGAGGATGACCGGCAGGCCCCGCTCGTGCAGGGCGGTGATGTGGTCGAGGGTGCCCTCCGGCTCGACCACCAGCAGCCCGTCGAAGGATCGGGCGGAGACCTGGGAGGTGAACCGCCGCATCGACTCGTCACCCCGGTCGCAGGTGAACAGCAGCAGGCCGTACCCCGCGGCCTCGACGACGTCGACCACGCCCTGCAGCACCTCGCCCGTCCATGGCCAGGTGAGGGCGGGCACCAGCATGCCGACCACGCGGGTCCGGCCGCGGGCCAGCCCGACGGCGCGGGCGCTCGGCACGTAGCCCAGGTCGGTGATGACCCCGCGGACCCGGTCCGCCGTGCCAGCCCGGACCTCGCCCTTGCCGTTGAGCACGCGGGAGACGGTCGTCTTGCTCACTCCCGCCCGGGCGGCGACGTCGGCGATGGTGATCGGCACGTGACGACTCCCGGGTGACTGGAGGGGCTTCGGAACCGGTTGCGGAAGCGGTTCCGTCGCAGTCAACCGAAGTGAGCCCGGTCACGTCAATAACGGCCAGGTAACGAAACATGACTAATTTCAAGAGGTTAAAGAAGCGGGCGGGATCGAAACCGGTCGTGCACGGCCGGTTGGTGACCGACCGTGTGCTGCAGGCTGTGCGGACGGCGCAGGGGTGTCCAGGGGCGGACTGCCGATGGTGTTCCGGGCCGGCGCGTCGGCGGGGTGTGGCTCGAGGTCGTTTGCCGTCGGGTGGCCGTGGACGAGCGGCCGGGCGGGTGCGGTGGTCGACGCGGGTGCCCGACGATCAGCAGGCGATTGCGGACCTGATCGGTGGGGTCAGCGCGAAGGTGTCAACCGAGGTCGTACGGATCCCGAGCAGCTATCGCCTCAGCCTCCGACAACCCAAGGCGGCTGGCGACCCGTCGCCGTATGCGGACCTGGGCGCGCGTTCGTGGCCGGAACTTCGGCTCCCGCGCGCACCCGCAGGCCTGGAAGCCCTCGTAGCGCAGTCCCGCCCCGAGAACTGCCGTAACCGCGGCCCACCCGGAGTCATTCCGTCGACGGGGGGCCGCGAAGTCGTGCCCAGCGAGGACCATCGGCTGTCGACACGACGTGCATGGGTGCTTCGTGCCGTCCCAGGGGTACTTGTGACTACGACGGCACGACACGCACACGTAGTGGACCTTGTAAGTGGTCTCGAAGTACCGGCACATGCCCGCATGCTAGCGGCTTGTCGGGCGCGGCGGCACCGCATCCAGCCGCACCGGACCGGCCCGGATCGACCTGCCGTACGCGTACCTCCGGGGGCGACCGGGCCCGCCCCAACTACACCGGCCAGCCCGCCGTCGACTCCGGTACCGGCAGCGGTGAACCGGCCGTACCAGGTGGACGGTGATGCCCCCGTCAGTCGCGCAGCGCGTCGTCGACACCGCTCTCCCGGCGGCCGAGGTGGACCGGGTCGCGGCCGGACAGCACGTCCCACGCGGCCTTGACGCAGGCCCCGTGTTCCCGCGTGGAGCCGACCCGCCACGCTGTGCGGTACCGCCTGACCGTCTCGTCGCCCACGCCGTTGGCGTCCACACCGAGCCGCCGGCACAGCGCCACGGCCCGGGGGAGGTGGAACGACTGGGTCACCACCGTCGCCCGGTCCACCCCGAAGATCCGCTTCGCGCGGAAGCACGAGTCGTAGGTGTCGAAGCCGGCGTGATCGAGCACCACCTTCTCGGGCGCGACGCCCCGGTCGACCAGCCAGCGCCGCATCGCGCCGGGCTCGTCGTAGTCCCAGTCCATGTGGTCGCCCGAGACTAGGATCGCGCGGACCCTGCCGGCGGCGAGCAGCTGTCGAGCGATCTCCAGGCGGGCGGCGAGGAACGCGGACGGCACACCGTCCCGGTCGACCTGCGCGCCCAGCACCAGAGCGACCGGCGCCTCCGGCACGTCCTCGACGGTGAACAGGTGCCCTTCGGCCTGGGAGCGGACCCAGCTCACACTGGCCACCGTGGTGACCAGCCCGACCGCAGTGCCGACGACGACGGCCAGTACGGCGCGGCGAAGCCAGCGTGCGGCGCCGCCGTTGCCCGGCCGGCGCAACCGACTCATCGCTTGATTCAGCACGTGACCAAGTATCCCCGGGTCCGGCAGCCCGCACGGTCCCCGCGCGGCGCCACCGATCACCCGGCCGCCACCGCTGGGCGAACCTGCCCAGCGGTGGCGGCCACGGCCCAGAACGAGCGGCGCCGGACTGCCCCGGTCGGGCTCAACGCCCGCCGGAACGCCGCCGCCGGGCCCGCTCGTAGTCCTGGAAGCGGGCCTTCGCGATCACCGACCGGTCCGCGGTGCGCAGCACCAGACCCTCGGACCGGCCCGGCGTGCCGTCCAGCGCCACCAGGGTGTGCGGCAGCCGGTCGGCCAGGAACGCGTACGTCTTGTCCAAGTCGCGGGGCAGCTCGGTGGCGTCCACCGTGGCCAGCCGGGGCACGGCCGCCAGGTCGTGCGCCCGCGCCCGGTCCAGCAACGCCGACTCGTCGAGGAAGGGCTGGCCGCCGCCGTCGCGCCAGGCGGCGATCCGCTCGGCCGGCAGCTCCAGCAGGTCGGCGTACCCGTCGAGTTCGACCACGTCGAAGAGCCGCTGACCGACCCGGCGGCTGCCGGTGTACTGCTTCGACGCGCCGGTCACCTTCCCGCCGTACACCTCGAAGTACCAGACGGTGATCCCGTCGCCTGCCTCGGCGCGCAGCCGCTCGGCCAGCTCACGCAGCGCGTCCACGATGCCCAGGGCCGGGTTGCCGATCAGGTCGCCGCGCGCGTACAGCAGCTCCTCGCGGCTGCCAATCAGATACCCGCCGTCCGGGGTGACGATGATCCGGCTGTTGGTGCCGTCCACCTTCTCGGTGAGGGTGACCGCCCCGGTGAACCCGACGACCTCGTCCTCACGCAGCCCGCCGTCGCGCGGGTCGAGCGCGTGGTACGTCGGGATCGACGGGTACTTGGTCAGCGAGTTGAGCACCCGCAGGTCGGCGGTCCGGAGGTCGAAGTTCGGCACGGCGTTCCTCCCCGTGATCCACCCGCGGCGGCGGTCGGCGCGGCGGCCGGCAGCGTATCCCGGTCCGATCCGCAGCCGCGTGTCCTTTTCGACCTCCCGGCGTCCGCTCCACGGACCGGTCCCGGCAGGCCCGCGCGTCGTCCCGCCCGGCCGGGCGGGGTGAGTCCGGCCACCACCTCCGCCCGGCGGCGTTGGCGCGGCGCGGGCCCGTACTACCGTCCTCCGGGCGGTCGTCGCCCCGGCCGGGGACGCCGCGCCCACCCCTGCCCACGAAGGACGGCCACATGCGCGCCACCGTGATCCACGGACCGAACGACATCCGCGTCGAGGAGGTCCCGGACGCCGCCGTCCGCCGGCCCACCGATGCGGTGGTGCGGGTGGTCACCGCCTGCATCTGCGGCAGCGACCTGTGGGCGTACCGCGGGGTTGCCGCCCGCCGGCCGGGGCAGCGGATCGGACACGAGTTCCTCGGCGTGGTTGAGGCGGTCGGCGCCGACGTCACCTCGGTGCGGACCGGGGACCTCGTCGTCGCGCCGTTCGTGTGGTCCGACGGGGTCTGCGACTTCTGCCGCGAGGGCCTGCACACCTCCTGCCCGCAGGGTGGGTTCTGGGGCTCCGAGGGCTCCGACGGCGGCCAGGGCGAGGCCGTCCGCGTCCCGTACGCCGACGGCACCCTGGTGCGGCTGCCGGCCGAGGCCGCGGACGACGAGCGGCTGCTCACCGCGCTGCTCGCCCTCTCCGACGTGATGGCCACCGGCCACCACGCCGCCCTCGCCGCCCGGGTCCGCCCCGGCGTCACCGTCGCCGTCGTCGGGGACGGCGCCGTCGGGCTCTGCGGCGTGCTGGCGGCCCGCCGCCTCGGCGCCGAGCGGATCATCGCGCTGGGCCGGCACGCCAACCGCACCGACATTGCCCGCTCCTTCGGCGCCACCGACGTGGTCGCCGAGCGGGGCGACGCCGCGATCGCCGCGGTGCAGGAGCTCACCCGTGGTCAGGGCGCGCACGCCGTGCTGGAGGCGGTCGGCACCGGGGAGTCGATGCGGACCGCGATCTCGATCGCTCGCGACGGCGGGGCGGTCGGCTACGTGGGGGTGCCGCACGGCGGCAGCGCCGGCGTCGAGATCGGGCAGATGTTCGGCCGCAACGTCGCCTTGGCCGGCGGCGTCGCCCCGGCCCGCGCGTACGTTCCGGAGCTGCTCGCCGACGTGCTCGACGGCACCCTCGACCCCTCGCCGGTCTTCGACCGGACGGTCACCCTCGACGGGGTGCCCGACGGTTACCGGGCGATGGACGAGCGCACCGCGCTCAAGGTCCGCATCACCTTCTGATCACGGAATGCCGCCCCTGCCGGCCGGCGTCCGGCGGACCGGTACGGTGCTCGCCGTGACCGCAGACGATCACCGTCCGGCCGGCCCCGTCGCCGTGCTCGCCAACCCGTCCGCCGGCCGCGGGCGGCACCGTGACCTGCTGCCCCGGCTGCTCGACGGGCTGGCCGCCGCCGGCCGCGCGGTCGAGCTGCTGTCGGCGCGTACCCCCGACGAGGCCGAGGCGGCGTGCCGCGCCGCGGTGGCCGGCGGCGCCGCCGCGCTGGTCGCGGTCGGCGGTGACGGCACGGTGCACCAGGCGTTGCAGGCGGTCGCCGGTACGGCGGTGCCGTTCGGCCCGGTCCCGGCGGGCACCGGCAACGACTTCGCGGTCGACACGGGCTTCCCCGCCGACCCGCTCGCCGCCGTCGAGGTGATCGCCGCCGCGCTGCGTGAGCGCCGCAGCCGTCCGGTGGACCTGGCCCGGATGACCGGCCCGGACGGCGGCGACCGCTGGTACGGGGCGGTGCTCGCGGCCGGGTTCGACGCGATCGTCAACGAACGGGCCAACCGGATGCGCTGGCCCCGCGGTCCCCGCCGGTACGACCTGGCGATCCTGGTCGAGCTGGCCCGGCTACGCCCGCGCCGCTACACGCTGCGTCTCGACGGCGAGGAGCACCACCTCGACGCGGTCCTCGTCGCGATCGGCAACTGCGCCAGCTACGGAGGCGGGATGCGGATCTGCCCGGCCGCCGACCCGACCGACGGCCTGCTGGACGTGGTGGTCGGCGGGCGGTTCGACCGGCGCACCCTGATGCGGGTCAAGCCGCGCATCTACGCCGGCACCCACGTGACGCACCCTTTGGTGCGCAGCTACCGGGCGCGCGAGGTGGAGCTCTCCGCCGAGGGCATCACCACGTACGCCGACGGGGAACGCTCCCTCGCCCTGCCGGTGCGGATCACCGCCGTGCCGGGCGCGGTGCGGCTGCTGCGCTGAGCCGCCCGTCGGCGCCCTCGGCCGCAGAGCCGCCGTCCGGTGCCTGACCGGCGGTGGGGCTGGCGGCCCGGACCGCGCCGACGCTGGCGGCGATCACCAGGCCGATCGCGAGCACCTCCGTGGCGTGCAGTTCCTGCCCAAGGACCAGCCACCCCGCGAGCGCGGCGAGCGCCGGGCCGAGGCTCATCAGGACGGCGAACGTCGAGGTGGCCAGCCGGCGCAGCGCCAGCAGTTCGAGGGTGTACGGCAGCACCGAGGCGAGCAGCGCCAGCCCGGCGCCGAGCGCCAGCACACCCGGCTGCCACAGCCGCGCCCCGGCGTCGAGCAGCCCGACGGGCAGGGTGACCAGCGCCGCCACCGCCATGGCCAGGGCCAGGCCGTCGGCGCGGGGAAAGCGGCCGCCGACCCGCGCCGAGCAGACGATGTACGCCGCCCACAGCGCGCCGGCGCCCAGCGCGAGAGCCGCGCCGACCGGGTTCAGCCGGTCGAAGCCACCCTGGCCGAGCAGCGCCACCCCGGCCAGCGCCAGGGCCGCCCAGCACCAGGCGGTCCACCGGCGCGCGCTCAGCACCGACAGGGTCAGCGGTCCGAGCACCTCCAGGGTCACCGCCGGCCCCAGCGGGATCCGCTCGATGGCCTGGTAGAACACCGAGTTCATGCCGGCGAGGGCGAGCCCGAACGCGACCACGGCAAGCCAGTCGGCCCGGTCGTGCCCGCGCAGCCGGGGCCGGCAGACCAGCAGCATCAGCAGCGCGCCGAGGGCCAGCCGCAGGGTCACCGTGCCGGCCACCCCGGCCCGGGGGAAGAGCAGTGCGGCGACCGCCGAGCCGAAGTTCACCGACAGCGCCCCGCCGAGCACCAGTCCGACCGCCCCCGCCCGGCCGGCGCCCCAGCGGCGCAGGGTGCGGGCGGGTGTGGTCGGGCCTGCCACGCCAGCGGGCGTCGACGGGCCTGCGGTGCGGGCGTCCATGCCGGCGACGCTAGTGTGCCGGCCCGGCGGCCCTGCGGCCGGTGGTCGCCGGGGTCGACGCCGCCACACCGCCGAAGCACGTCGCGGGGTGGCGTCTCCGGACCGATAACGCCTACCAGCCCCCGCCGATGGCGGCCGCGGCCCTCGGCAGCCGTTGCCGTCGCCGGCCCGCACGTAGCGCCGTGCCCGCAGCCGCCGCCGGCGCGGCCCACAGGCATCGCCGGACGGCGCCCGCAGGCATCGCCGGACGGCGCCCGCAGGCATCGCCGGACGGCGCCCGCAGGCATCGCCGGACGGCGCCCGCAGGCATCGCCGGACGGCGCCCGCAGGCATCGCCGGACGGCGCCCGCAGGCATCGCCGGACGGCGCCGCAGGGCGGCCCAGACGTCACCGGGCTCGACTCGTCCCAGCGGCGACGGTGCCGGTTGTGCGTCCTTTAGAGCTGATGACGTAAACGAATCACCGCCCCGGACCCGGGTGAGTCGTTTACGTCATCAGCTCTAAAGGGTCAGCCGACCGGGTCTCGGGTTGCGCGGAAGCGAGCGCAGCACGGGGCCGTCCGGCGCGTCGGCGGCGACGACGGCCGCCTGGTCGTGGTCGGTCAG
The DNA here is from genome assembly GCF_036902725.1 of Micromonospora psammae. Lineage (NCBI taxonomy): Bacteria > Bacillati > Actinomycetota > Actinomycetes > Micromonosporales > Micromonosporaceae > Micromonospora > Micromonospora psammae. Next base: position 26,162 of record NZ_JBAKHM010000035.1, read on the forward strand.
GGCGGCCAGGACGGCGTTGACGGTGGGTTCGGGGACCTCGTGGATCACGGTGCCGGGCCAGACCACCGCCTCGGCGAGCGGCCGGTCCGCCGCGGTCACGGCCACCGCGGTCTCGACCTCGGCCAGGGTGGCGAGCAGGTCCACCACGTCCTCGGCCAGCGCGGCGCGCCAGGCCGACAGGTCGATGCCCGGCGGCGACCAGGCCACCGGGGCGAGCAGTGCCACCAGCACTCGTCGGGTCAGGCGGTCGGGGGACGGGCGGCGCCGGCGAGGCGGTCGAGCCACTCGGCGAGCAGCGTCCGCTCTGCGGCGCTGAAGGCAGCGGCCACCTCAGGCAGCGCGGCCCGCAGCGCCACGGCGTGCCGGACCGGCCGGTCGGGTGGGCGGATCGCCCGGGCGGCGGCGCTGTCGGCACAGACCGCCGCGACGAGCGCCTCCCGGGTGGCGGGGGAGAGGTCGGGGTCGCCGCCCTGGATGAGGGTGAGGGTGACGCCGCAACTCGCGGCGTGCACCATCTCGGCCGCCCGGTCCACGCCGACCCGGAGCCGGCCCGCCTCGGCGACCCGGACGACGAGCTGGCGGAAGATGTCGGCCGCCACCCGGGCGGCGGTGGACCGGACGCCGGGTCGGGGGTCGCCGTACATCAGGGTGTGGAAGGCGGGGTTGGCCACGCCGAAGCCGACGTGCATGTCCCAGCCCCGGCGCAGGTCGTCCACGGGGTCCTCGGCGGGCTCCTGGGCCGCCTGGGCGTGCAGGTACGCGGCGAAGCCGTAGCTGGCCGCCGCGTCCAGCAGCCCGCGCATGTCGCCGAACTGACGGTAGATGGTCGGTGCCTGCACCCCGGCGGCGCGGCTGACCGCCCGGGTGGTCACCGCGTCCCGGCCGCCCTCGGCGAGCAGCGCGGCGGCGACCCGCACGATCCGGTCCCGGGCCGACGTCTCAGTCATGACAGCGACGATAACCTCCGGCTGTTAGCGGCCATCGCTAACGCGAGAATCATGATCGTGTTAGCAGTGATAGTCGGCCGGCTCCGGCCCGCTACCGGGCGGTGGGACCGTCGGTCAGCTCGGCAGCGCCAGGTCGAGCACCGCGCCGAGGCCGTTGCGACGCCCCGGCTCGGCGCACGGCAGCACCAGCACCGCGCAGCCGGCGTCGACCGCGCCCGCGTCGGCCGGAGTGTCGCCCACCATCAGCGCCCGCTCCGGATCCACCCCGAGCATCCCGCAGGCCCGCAGGAAGATCCCCGGATCCGGCTTGCAGCGCCCCACCTCGTAGGACAGCGCGTACGCGTCGACCAGACCGTCGAGACCCCAGGCGGCGAAGAGCGGCCGGATGTCGAAGCCGATGTTGCTCACCACCGCGACCTTCACTCCGGCCGCCCGCAGCGCGGTCAGCGTGGCGGCGGTGTCCGGGTAGGGCACCCAGCCATCCGGCACCAGCAGCCGCTCGTAGAGCGCCTCGGCGAAACCCTCGATGCCGGCGTCGACCGTCTCGGCCAACCCGGTGTACGCCCCCCGGTGCGCGTGCTGGTAGAGGTCCCGGTCGGCCCAGAGCTCCGCCAGCCGGGCCGGCACCCGGGCCGGCGGCGGCCCGCCCGCCCGCCCGGCCGTCATCAGCCGGTCGGCCAGCGCGGTGGCCCGCATCCGCTCCAGGCTCACCCCGCACGCCGACGCGGCGGCGAGCACCCAGTCGCGGGGCTCCTCCACCTGCGCCAGGGTGCCGTGGAAGTCGAAGAGGACCGCCTCCACGGGGCGGCGGGACGCGCCCGAACGGACGGCGTCGTCGGCGCCGTTCGAGGCGAGGGGCGGTTCGGCATGGTCCGGCACGTCGTGCACCCTACCGACCGCCTCGGACGGTCCCGCCGGACGGCCTTGTCCAGTGCGCGTCGGGGGGAAGCACTAATCTTGGACACATGTCGAGCCCCGCCGAGCGGTACGCCGCGGCGCGCCGCCGGGCCGCGCAGGCCTCCGAGTTCCCGGCCCTGGAAGAGTTCGCCCTCGACCTGGGATTCGATCTCGACGACTTCCAGCGGGAGGCGTGCCAGTCCCTGGAACGGGGCAGCGGTGTGCTGGTCTGCGCTCCCACCGGCGCCGGCAAGACCGTGGTCGGCGAGTTCGCCGTACACCTCGCGCTGCGCGGCACCCCCGACAGGCCGGCGGTGGCCGACGGCGCCGACGGCCCCGCCCCCCGGCGCAAGTGCTTCTACACCACCCCGATCAAGGCGCTGTCCAACCAGAAGTACCACGACCTGGTCGACCGCTACGGCGCCGAGCAGGTCGGCCTGCTCACCGGCGACAACGCGATCAACGGCGACGCGCCGGTGGTGGTGATGACCACCGAGGTGCTGCGCAACATGCTCTACGCCGGCTCCAGCACCCTCGAGGGCCTGGCGTACGTGGTGATGGACGAGGTGCACTACCTCGCCGACCGGTTCCGCGGCGGGGTCTGGGAAGAGGTGATCATCCACCTGCCCTCCTCGGTCACCCTGGTCTCCCTCTCGGCCACCGTCTCCAACGCCGAGGAGTTCGCCGACTGGCTGGTCACCGTGCGCGGCGAGACCGCCGTGGTGGTCAGCGAGCACCGGCCGGTGCCGCTGTGGCAGCACATGCTGGTCGGCAAGCGGATGTTCGACCTGTTCCACGACGCCGACGCCGCCCGCAAGCACGACGTGCACCCCGAGCTGCTGCGCTACACCCGCGACACGGTGCGCCGGCTGGAGCTGGGCGAGGGCCGCAGCGCCGGACCGGGCGCCGGTCGGCGGGGCCCCCGCTGGCGCGGGCCGATGCGCCCCGACATCGTCGACCGGCTCGACCGGGAGGGGCTGCTCCCGGCGATCCTGTTCATCTTCAGCCGGGCCGGCTGCGCCGCCGCGGTGCAGCAGTGCCTCGCCGCCGGGCTGCGGCTCACCTCCGCCGAGGAGCGCGCCGAGATCCGCCAGGTGGTGGAGAGCCGGGTGACCGCGATCCCCGGCGAGGACCTGACGGTGCTCGGCTACTGGGAGTGGCTCGACGGCCTGGAGCGCGGCCTGGCCGCCCACCACGCCGGCATGCTCCCGGTCTTCAAGGAGGTCGTCGAGGAGCTCTTCGTCCGGGGGCTGGTCAAGGCGGTCTTCGCCACCGAGACCCTCGCCCTGGGCATCAACATGCCGGCCCGCTGCGTGGTCCTCGAACGGCTGGTCAAGTACAACGGCGAGGCCCACGTCGACCTCACCCCGGGGGAGTACACCCAGCTCACCGGCCGCGCCGGCCGACGCGGCATCGACGTCGAGGGGCACGCCGTGGTGGTCTGGTCCCCGGAGACCGACCCGCGGCACGTCGCCGGCCTCGCCTCCACCCGCACCTATCCGCTGCGCTCCAGCTTCCGGCCCTCGTACAACATGGCGGTCAACCTGGTCGGCACCGTCGGCGCGGAACCGGCCCGGGCGCTGCTGGAGTCGTCGTTCGCCCAGTTCCAGGCCGACCGCTCGGTGGTCGGCCTGGCCCGGCAGGTGCAGCGCAACACCGAGACCATCGAGGAGTACGGCGCGGAGGCCGCCTGCCACCACGGCGACTTCGAGGAGTACTTCGCGCTGCGGGTGGCGATCGCCGACCGGGAACGCGCCATCGCCCGGCAGGGACAGAGCCAGCGCAAGGCCGCCGCGGTGGAGTCACTGGAGCGGCTGCGGATCGGCGACGTGATCCGGGTGCCCTCCGGCCGCCGCGCCGGTCTCGCGGTCGTCCTCGACCCGGCCACCGGCGGCTTCGGTGAACCGCGCCCCCTGGTGCTCACCCAGGACCGCTGGGCCGGCCGGGTCAGCCCCGGAGACTTCACCACCCCGGCCGAGGTGCTCGCCCGGATCCGGGTGCCCAAGCACTTCAACCACCGCTCCCCGGCGGCCCGGCGTGACCTGGCCGCCGAGGTCAGCGGCACCGGGCTGGACCGGCACGGCGGTCGCCGGGGCGGCCGGTCCCGGCAGACCCCGGGCGACGACCACCAGCTCAGCCAGCTCCGCACCGAGCTGCGCCAGCACCCCTGCCACGCCTGCCCGGAGCGGGAGGAGCACGCCCGCTGGGCCGAGCGGCGCCGCCGGCTGGAGAAGGACACCGAGGAGCTGCGGCAGCGGGTCGCCGGCCGGACGGGCTCCCTGGCCCGCACCTTCGACCGGATCGTCGCGCTGCTCACCGCCCGCGGTTACCTCGCCGCCGACGGCGCGGTCACCGACGCCGGCCGGATGCTGGGTCGGATCTGGACCGAGGCGGACCTGCTGGTCGCCGAGTGCCTGCGCCGCGGCGTGTGGGACGGTCTCTCCCCGGCCGAGCTGGCCTCCGCCGTCTCCGTGGTGGTCTTCGAGGCCCGCCGCGACGTCGACGAGCGCGCCTCACTGCCGCGCGGCGCGGTAGCCGACGCGGTCGACGAGACGCTCAAGCTGTGGAGCGAGATCGAGGCCGACGAGGCCGGGCGTGGTCTCACCGTGACCCGCGAACCGGATCTCGGCTTCGCCTGGCCGATCTACCGCTGGGCGCGCGGTGAGGCCCTCGCCAAGGTGCTCGCCAGCGGCCACGAGATCGACGGGGAGATGCCCGCCGGCGACTTCGTCCGCTGGGCCCGGCAGGTGGTCGACCTGCTCGGCCAGCTCGCCGACTCCGGCGGCGCGTCGGTGGAGCTGCGGGCCACGGCACGCCAGGCGATCGCCGCCGTCAACCGGGGCGTGCTCGCCTACCACGCCACGGCATAGTCACCAGCGGGTCACGCGGGCCGGCCGCGGCGGTCACCACGACCGCCGCAGCCGGCCGTAGGGCATCAGGAACGGTCGGCCAGCGCGTCCACCAGCCGCCGGCACGAGCCGGCCAGGTTCCACCGCTGCGCCAGCTCCAGCAACCGGTCCGGGTCCACGGGCGCCGTCGGTAGCGCGGTGGCCAGCTCCGGCAGCGGGACGTCCCGCGCCACCTCCACCACCTTCGGCGCGACGGCCAGGTAGTCCCGCGCCCCGACCAGCCGGGCCCGCAGCCCCGGCGCGAACCCCGACCCGGGGTCGTCGAGCGCGTCGAGGATGCCCGGCAGACCGCCGTAGCGCTCGATCAGCCGGGCGGCGGTCTTCTCGCCCACACCGGGCACCCCGGGCAGTCCGTCACTGGGGTCGCCGCGCAGCGCCGCGAAGTCGGCGTACCGGTCGGCCGGCACGCCGTACCGGGCGCGGACCGCCGCGTCGTCGCAGTCGTCCAACTTGGCCACTCCGCGACCGACGTAGAGCAGCCGCACCCCGCGGACGTCGTCGACCAGCTGGAACAGGTCGCGGTCGCCGGAGACCACCTCGGCCGGCGCGGGCTGCGTCACCGACAGCGTGCCCAGCACGTCGTCGGCCTCGTAGCCGGTGGCGCCGACCGCGGTGATGCCGATCGCCGAGAGCACCTCCAGGATCACCGGCACCTGCGGCGAGAGGGTGTCCGGCACCACCTCGCCCCCCTCGGGCGCCACCCGGTGCGCCTTGTACGACGGCAGCAGCTCCACCCGCCAGGCCGGCCGCCAGTCGTGGTCCAACGCGCAGACCATCCGGTCGGGCCGGCGGGTGCGGACCAGCTGGGCGAGCATGTCGAGGAAGCCGCGCACGGCGTTGACCGGCTGGCCGTCCTCGGTCCTCGCGGCCGACTCGGGGATGCCGAAGTACGCCCGGAAGTAGAGGCTGGGCGAGTCGATCAGCAGGATCGGGGGTCGCTGTGTCACGCCGGACAGCGTGACACAGCCCCCCGACGAGGTGGGGGAGGGCGGGTCCCGCCGGGTGTGAAGGGGCCCGCGGTGCCGCCTCGTTCAGCGCTGGTCGTCGTGCCGGTAGAGGCTCTCCCGGCGGGCCAGGTGCTGCACGGCGTAGCTCGCCACCAGCAGCGCGATCGCCAGCACCACCTCGATGCCGGCGAGAGCACCGTCGGCCACGGTGAGGCCGAGGGCGAGCAGCACCAGCCCGACCAGGGCGAGGATGCCGGCCCAGAGCAGCCTCCGTCGGCGTACCCCGGCCCGGTCGTCCGCCACCGCCCCCACCTTCCGCTCGATCCGCTCCCGGTCCAGGCTATCGGCGGTGACCGGCCGGCGGACCGATAACGGGTGGGTGGGGCCGACGTCGACCGGCAGACTGCGAGGCATGGCGTTCCTGCCCGCTCTGGTCCTCTGCCGCCGCTTCCACGACGAGGTCGTCGCCCCGTTGCTGGCCCGCCACCTGCCCGGCCTGCGGTACGCCGCCGGTCTGCTCGACGGCGGTTCGGAGCTGCTCGGCCTGGACACCCCGCGCTCCACCGACCACGACTGGGGCCCGCGGGCGCAGCTCTTCGTCGCCGACCCGGCCGAGGTCGCGCCGGTCCGCGCCGTGCTCGACGCCGACCTGCCGCCGGAGTTCCTCGGCTGGCCGACCCGGTACCGCGGCGGCGCCGACACCCGGCTCGGCGTGGCCGATCCCGGGGGCGACCGGCACGGAGTGAGCGTGGACGAGCTGGGCGGGTGGCTGCGCGGTCGGCTCGGCTTCGACCCGGGGGCGGCGGTGGCGGCCGACTGGTTGGCCACACCCACCCAGCGGCTCGCCGAGCTGACCGGTGGCGCGGTCTTTTACGACGGCCTGGACGGGGCGCTGACCACCGCCCGGGCCCGGCTGGCCTGGTATCCGGACGACGTGTGGCGGCACGTGCTGGCCGCCGCGTGGAGCCGGGTCGGGCAGGCCGAGCACCTGGCGGGACGGTGCGCCGAGGTCGGCGACGAGCTGGGCAGCCGGGTGGTGGCCGCCGGGCTGGCCCGGGACCTCATGCGACTCGGGCTGCTGCTGCACCGCCGCTGGCCCCCGTACGACAAATGGCTCGGCACCGCCTTCGCCCGACTGCCGGCGGCGGCGCCGGTGATCGGCGCGCTCGGCGACGCCGTCGGTTCCGGCGACTGGGCCGACCGGCAGGCCGGCCTGGTCCGGGCCCTGGAGACCCTCGCCCGCTGGACCAACGACACCGGGCTGGCCGCGCCGGTCGACCCGGCGGCGCGTCCGTTCCATTCCCGTCCGTTCCTGGTGCTCGACGCCGCCCGGTTCGCCGCCGCGCTGTGCGCTGCGATCACCGACCCGGCGCTGCGGCGGCGCCCGCCGGTCGGCGCGGTCGACCAGTACCTGCACAGCACCGAGGTGCTCGGCCACCCCGACCGGGTCCGCCGGGTCGCGGCGGCGGTGCTGCCGGACTGAGCGCCGGCTGTTTCCGGTGGTTCCGCCGAGGCCACCGGGTGGGCCCGCATAGCCTCGATGTGACGTGGCGCCCGCCGCCCCGACCTCGGCGATCGGTGGTTCCATGAACGACGCCCGGCCCCGGCTCGGACCGGTACGCCAGGTCCGCACCGACGTCCTCGACGTCGGCTACGTCGTCCTGGGTCCCGCCGACGGCGATCTGCTAAGAGGGCATCTGATCCGTGTAGTGGTTGATTCACGTTCGGTCGTGGCGATCGTGAGCCTGGTTCGTTGATCGTGGCGTGGGTGCGAAGCGGCGTGGGTATCGGTCGGACTTGTCGGATGAGCGGTGGGCGTTGATCGAGCCGGTGCTGACGGCGTGGCGGGCCGGCCGGGTGGGGTTGGGGATCAGCCGGCCGGTGCATGACCTGCGGGAGATCGTCAACGCGATCCTGTATGTGGCCAGGACGGGGATCGCTTGGGAGTACCTGCCGCATGACTTCCCGCCGGCGAAGACGGTGTATGACTACTACGCCAAGTGGGAGACCGACGGGACCACGCAGCGGATCCACGACGTGCTGCGGGAGCGGGTCCGGGTTGCTCGGGGTCGTCGTGGGAGCCCGTCGGCGGTGGTCCTGGACTCGCAGAGCGTGAAGACCTCCAGCAACGTCGGCGAGTCCAGCCAGGGAATCGACGCGGCGAAGAAGATCAAGGGACGCAAGCGGCACATCGCCACCGACACCCTCGGCCTGCTCCTGGCATTGATCGTCACCGCCGCGTCGGTGCAGGACTCCACCGCCGGCCGGCACCTGCTCGACACCGTTTCCGCGGACCATCCACCGGTGGTCAAGGCGTGGGTCGACGGCGGCTACAACACCGCCGTACGGGCACACGGCGCCCGGCTCGGCATCGACGTCGAGCGCGTACCCCGCCACGCCGGGAAAGGCTTCCACGTCCAGCCCCGCCGGTGGGTCGTGGAACGGACCTTCGGTTGGCTGATGCAGCACCGCCGACTCGTGCGTGACTACGAAACCCTGCCTCAACGCACCCGGGCGATGATCCATTGGGCCATGGCTAACACAATGAGCCGCTACCTCACCGGAGAATCCACCCCAACCTGGCGAAACGAAACCACCTATCGGACCAACCTCACCAAGCGAGATCAGACGCCCTCTTAAAGGCTGTCAACCAGCTTTGGCAGGGCAACCTCGGGGAAAGCTGACCAGCAAGTGTCGTCCTCGCCGTTGAACTCAACCATCTCGGTCTCAAATTCGGCGCACCCGCCCGCATATTTCCTCCAGGCGGGTCAGGTGCCGGTCGCCGAACACCTTGGGTCGGAGACGAAGACCAAGTGGGACGGGCAGGACGAAGACGCAGACTCTGCCGGTCCGCATGCCCTCTGTCTCGGTCATAGGCCGATGGTAATTTGTTCGGCGTGCAGCTTCGGTACAAATACCGCGTCTATCCGACGCTCAGCCAGCAGGAAGCGCTGGCCCGGGCATTCGGATGCGCGCGGGTGGTATTCAACGACGGGCTGCGCATCCGGCAGCAGGCCCGCCAGGCTGAGCTGCCGCACGTCCCGAACGGTGAGCTGTCGAAGCGGGTCATCACCGAGGCGAAGAAGACGCCCGAGCGGGCGTGGCTTGGCGAGGTGTCGGCGGTTGTTCTCCAGCAGGCCCTCGCGGACCTGAACACCGCGTACCGGAACTTCTTCGCCTCGATCTCGGGCAAGCGCAAGGGCCGGCGGGTGGCACCGCCGCGGTTCCGGTCCCGCAAGGACAACCGGCAGGCTATCCGGTTCACGAAGAACTCCCGGTTCAAGGTGCTGGACAACGGGCGGCTGCGGCTGCCGAAGATCGGCGACCTGAACGTGCGTTGGTCCCGCAGCCTGCCGGCGGATCCGTCGTCTGTGACCGTGATTAAGGACGCGGCGGGCCGGTACTTCGCCTCGTTCGTCGTGCAGACCACGGACGAGCCGCTGCCGCAGACGGATGCGGACGTGGGTATCGACCTAGGGCTGACCCACTTCGCGGTGCTCTCGGACGGCACGAAGGTCACCGCGCCGAAGTTCCTTCGCCGCGCGGCCCGCAAGCTCAAGCGGCTGCAACAGGATCTGTCCCGCAAGCAGCGGGGCAGCGCGAATCGCAAGAAGGCAGTCGTGAAGGTCGCCAGGGCGCATGCCCGGGTGGCCGACAGTCGGCGGGACTGGCAGCACAAGCTGTCCACGGCGATCATCCGCGATAACCAAGCGGTGTACGTCGAGGACCTGTGCGTGGTCGGTCTGGGCCGGACTCGGCTGGCGAAGTCGGTGCACGACGCCGGCTGGTCGCAGTTCACGGCGATGTTGGAGTACAAGGCCGCCCGGTACGGGCGGACCTTCGCCAGGATCGACCGGTTCGCGCCCACGTCCCGGACGTGCTCGGTGTGCGGCCGGCTCGACGGACCCAAGCCGCTGAACATCCGGTCGTGGACCTGCCCCTGCGGCGCGGTCCACGACCGGGACATCAACGCGGCTATGAACGTGTTGGCCCAGGGACGCTGGGACAACTCAAACGCCTGTGGAGCGCAGGTAAGACCGGCACTCGTGCCGGCACCGCGCGAGGAAGCAGGAATCCGCCCGGACGCCGCGCGTTCCACGCGCAGCGTGGAGGGAACCTCCGTCCCGTAAGGCGGAGAGAACGTCAACTCGGACACTTCCGCCGGCTCGGCTCGTCGAGCGGGACTGCTCTCCCGCGACGCCGCGCTCACCATCGCCACCGACCACGAGGCCCTGGCGACGGCGACGGTCACCGGCGCCGGCCCGGTCGAGCGGGAGTTGTCGCTGCCGTACCGGGGGCAGCGGCTGCGCGGCGACGACCTGCGGCGGCGACTGGACGCCTGGGTCGCCGCCGGCGTGGTCGAGCCGTCCTGCGCCGAGGCGCCGACGATGCTCACCGTGCCGCCCTTGCGGCACGCCATGATGGCCTGCCGGACTGAGGTGGGACGGTCCGCGCGGTCCTCGCCCAATCCGGACTGGCTCGACCTGCGCGACCAGCGGGTGGTGGTGCTCGGGGCGGGCGCGGAGATGGGCCCGTTGCCGTCACTGGTGCGCTGGGGCGTCGACGTCGTCGCGGTCGACCTGCCGCGCCGGAGCTGTGGCGCCGGCTGCTGCGGACTACCCACCGCCACGGCGGTCGGCTCCTGCTGCGGTCCGGCCCGGCACCACCGCCGACGACCCGGCGCTGGACACCCGCGCGGGCGCCGACCTGCTGCACCGTCTCTCGCAGGTCGCCGAAGCGGTTGCAGCGGTGGCGGGCCACGGTGGCCCGGGCGGAGGGGGCGACGGTGTCGTTCACGGTGGCGCCGCCGGCGCCCACCGGTTCGGCATCGAGGTGTTCGAGCCGGCCACCAGCAACACACTGATGGCCGCGCTCCTGGTGCACGACCTGCGCACCGGTGGCGGGCCGGCGCTGGCGCACCCGTGGCAGGACGAGGCGTACGCCGCGGCGCACGGCGGGCTGTGGCGGGTGCCGTACGCGCCGCGCAGCGCCCTGGGGCTCGCGGTGCTGCTCGGCCTCGGCGGCGCCCGCGCCTGAGCGGTCCGGCGCGCACCGCGGTGGGTGCTACCCCGAACGAACGTTAAGCTGACCGGGTGGGAACCGACGAGCTGTATCCGGCCGACCGGTTGGTCGCCGCGCAGCGCGCCACCGCCGCCGCCGGCCTGGACGCGCTGCTGCTCACCCCCGGTTCCGACCTGCGCTACCTGACCGGCTACGACGCCCACGCGGGGGAGCGGCTGACCTGCCTCGTGCTGCCCGCCCAGGGCGAGCCGACGCTGATCGTCCCCACCCTGGAACGCCCGGCGGCGGAGGCCTCCCCGGCCCCGGCCACCGGCGTACGGATCGTCGACCACGCCGACGGCACCGACCCGTACCCGTTGGTCACCGCCGCTCTCGGCGGGCCGGTCGGTGCGGTCGGCCTGGCCGACCGGATGTGGGCCGAGCAGGTCCTCGCGCTGCGCGCCGCGCTCCCGGCCGCCGCCCAGCGGCTCGCCTCGGACGTGCTGCGTGAGCTGCGGATCCGCAAGTCCCCGGCGGAGGTGGCCGCGCTGGCCGAGGCCGGCGCGGCGATCGACGCGGTGCACGCCCGGATGGGCCAGTGGCTGCGTCCGGGCCGGACCGAGGCCGAGGTCGCCGCGGACATCGCCGCGGCGATCCGCGCCGCCGGCCACGTGAGCGTCGACTTCGTCATCGTCGCCGCCGGCCCGAACGGCGCCAGCCCGCACCACGGCACCTCCGACCGGCCGATCGGCGCGGGCGAGCCGGTCGTGGTCGACATCGGCGGCACCATGCCCTCCGGCTACCGCTCCGACTGCACCCGCACCTACGTGGCCGGCGGCCGGCCGCCGGCGGAGTTCACCGACTACTACGCGGTGCTGGACGCGGCGCAGCGCGCCGCCGTGGCCGCGGTCGCGCCCGGCGTCACCGCCGAGGCCGTCGACGCCGCCGCCCGGGAGCCGATCACCGCCGCCGGGTACGGCGAGGCGTTCCTGCACCGCACCGGCCACGGCATCGGCCTGGACGGGCACGAGGAGCCGTACGTCGTGACGGGCAACCCCCGTCCGCTGGAACCGGGCATGGCGTTCTCCGTCGAACCCGGCATCTACCTCGCGGGCCGACACGGCGCCCGCATCGAGGACATCGTCGTCTGCACGACGGACGGCGTGACCCGGCTCAACACCATCCCCACGGAGCTCATCGCGCTATGACCATCGACCGGATCCTCCCCACCGACGAGGCCCACGACCTGCTGGACCTCGCCACCGAACTCGCCGATCGCGAGCTCGCCCCGAAGGCCGCCGGCTTCGAGGAACGCGCCGAGTTCCCCCGGGAGGTGCTGCGCACCCTCGGCCGGGCCGGCCTGCTCGGCTTGCCGTACGCCGAGGAGCACGGCGGCGCCGCCCAGCCGTACGAGGTCTACCTCCAGGTGCTGGAGATCCTGGCCAGCCGCTGGCTCGCGGTCGCCGAGGCGGTCAGCGTGCACACCCTGTCCTGCTACCCGGTGGCCCAGTTCGGCACCGACGAGCAGCGCAAGCTGCTCCCCGACATGATCGGCGGGGAGCTGCTCGGGGCGTACTGCCTCTCCGAGCCGCAGGGGGGCTCGGACGCCGCGTCGCTGACCACCCGCGCGGTCCGCGACGGCGACTCCTACCTGGTCTCCGGCACCAAGGCGTGGATCACTCACGCCCGGGTCGCCGACTTCTACAACATCTTCTGCCGCACCGGCGGCCCCGGCCCGAAGGGCATCTCCTGCCTGCTCGCCGACCGCGGCACCCCGGGGATCGTCCCGCAGGCCGCCGAGCGGACGATGGGCCTGCACTCCTCCCCGGTGGCGCAGATCGCCTTCGACGACGCCCGGGTGCCCGCGGAGCGGCTGATCGGCGGGGAGGGGGCCGGCTTCACCATCGCGATGTCCGCCCTGGACTCCGGCCGGCTCGGCATCGCCGCCTGCGCCGTCGGGCTGGCCCAGGCGGCGCTGGACTACGCCGTCGGCTACGCCAAGGAGCGGCAGCAGTTCGGCAGGGCGATCATCGACTTCCAGGGGCTCGGCTTCAACCTGGCCGACCTGGCCACCCAGATCTCCGCCGCCCGGGCGCTGACCCTGGCCGCCGCCCGGCTGCGCGACGCCGGCCGGCCGTACTCGATCGAGGCGGCGAAGGCGAAGCTCTTCGCCACCGACGTGGCGATGCGGGTGACCACCGACGCGGTGCAGGTCCTCGGCGGCGCCGGCTACGTCGCCGACCACCCGGTCGAGCGGTACATGCGGGAGGCGAAGGTGCTCCAGATCGTGGAGGGCACCAACCAGATCCAGCGTCTGGTCATCTCCCGGGCGCTGGCGAAGGGCTAACCTGTGCCGGTGGCCTTCCCCCGGATCACCATCGACCCCGAGGTGATGGGCGGCGCGCCCTGCGTGCGGCAGTCCCGGATCCCGGTGGCGACCCTGCTGGCGATGATGGCCGAGGGAATGTCCGTCACGGACATCCTCACCGACCTGCCCTTCCTCGACGAGGAGGACATGGCGGAGGTGTTGAACTTCGCCGCGGACGCGGTGCGCGACTGGTCGGCCCGCTGAGCGTGACGCTCGGCGGGCCCGTACTCGCACGGCGGCGCCGCAACCGGTAGGTTGCCAGCCGTGGAGGAGATCGACCGCGCCATCGTCGCCGCGCTGACCGCTGACGGTCGGCTGTCGTACACCGACCTGGCCGAGAAGGTCGGGCTGTCGGTCTCCGCGGTGCACCAGCGGGTCCGCCGGCTGGAGCACCGCGGCGTGATCAGCGGCTACACCGCGAAGGTGTCCTTCGAGGCGCTGGACCTGCCGCTGACCGCCTTCGTGGCGATCCGGCCGTTCGACCCGTCGCAGCCCGACGACGCCCCGGAGCGGCTGGCCCACCTGCCCGAGATCGACTCCTGCTACTCGGTGGCGGGGGAGGACTTCTACCTGCTGCTGGTGCGGGTGGCCGGCCCGGCCGACCTGGAGCGGGTGCTTCAGGAGATCCGGACCGCCGCGAACGTCACGACCCGCACGACGGTGGTGCTGTCCACGCCGTACGAGGGCCGGCCGCCGAAGACCGCCGGCGGTGGGTCGCGGGTGCGGTCGCGGGAGGCCAACGGCTCCTGACCCGCGCCGGCGCGGGTCGGCGGCGCGCGGTCAGCCGCCGTTCCAGCGGCGGATGACCGGCCGTCCGTGCTCGTACCCGAGGACGCTCACCGTGGCGGTGTCCAGCCGCAGCTTCCCGCCCCCGGAGACGGGCAGCCCGATCCAGCGGGCGCCGACCACCCGGAGGCAGTGCCCGTGGCCGGCCAGTGCGACGCTGCCGTGTTCCAGCAGGGGAGTGAGCCGGGCGAGCAGCCGGTCGATACGCTCGCCCACCTGTTCCGGGGACTCGCCGCCGGGGCACCCGTCGGTCCAGAGGTTCCACTCCGGCCGGTCGACCTGGATGTCCGCGGTGGTCCGGCCCTCGTACTCGCCGTAGTTCCACTCGGCCAGGTCGTCGTCCGTGGCGTCGACGGTGAGACCGGCGAGCTGCGCGGTGCGCAGCGCCCGGAGCCGGGGACTGGAGAGCACCCGCACGAACCGGTGGCCGACGAGCACCCCGGCGAGGGCCCGGGACTGTCGCTCGCCGTCGGGGGTGAGCTCCAGGTCGGTGTACGAGGTGTGTTGGCGGCTGAGGCTCCAGGCGGTTTCGCCGTGCCGGACCAGGACGATCTCGCTCATGCCCCCAGTCAACCAGTCCCAGGCGGTGCAGGCAGGCAGTAGCGCAGCCACCTATTGTCCTAGGACGCGCCAAACGGTGTGACGGAGGGGCGCAAGTACGGCGGGGCGGTGGAGGCTCCACAACGCAAGCCCGGTGCCTCGTGAGCGGCCGACAGCCGCGCCGTCGCTCAACTGTTCGGTCCGGCCGCCCGGCGCGCCGGCCGACCCGCTATCGGCCTGTCCGTAGTTTCCAGCCCAAAAACAACGGTAAGAACTGAGCGTTGATCATGCTCTGATCCGGGCCGTAGCGTGCCGTCCCGTTTGGTGACGGTCGATGCTTCGGTGGTGGGTTCATGGCGACTCAGGACGTGTTCTCTGCGGAGGAACTGGCGCGGCTTCGGGCTTCCCGGAGATCAACAGGGCTGAGCTGATCCGGTACTTCACGTTGACCGGTGCGGACGAGGCGTTCGTGCGCCAGTTCCGCACGGGCCGCAACGTGCTGGGCGTGGCGGTCCAGCTGTGCACGCTGCCGTGGCTCGGGTTCGTGCCCGATGAAGTGGCGTTGGCGCCGGCACCACGAACAACAGACCGAGCAGATGTGGTGCCTTACCCTGGCCACCAACGCGATCGTCTGCTGGTCAACGGAGTACCACGGCCTCGGCGTGGCCGCCTTACGCCGGACCGGCCGCGACGTCGACGACGAGGTCCTGGCGCACATCTGGCCCACCCACCACGAGAACGTGCACTTCTACGGCACCCATTCCGTCGACATCGACGGCGAACTCGCCCAACTCGACACCGACGGCTACCGGCCGCTACGGCTGACCGAGACCGCTCCCGGCAAATAGCCGACACCGTGCCCTGGCTCAAGGTCTCAGCCGGGGCACGGTGTCGGCTGAATGCGGCACCTAGGACAGCGCTGCCGCAAGGTCGGTAGCGGCCTCATGCGCAGCAGCAGCCCGTGTGGCTTCGTCCGCGTTCAACGCGACACGGTCAACACGGGCCAGCATCTCGACCGCCGTGGCCGGATCGTTCAGGACCATCGCAACCTCAGCGCGGTAGACGAGCACCTCCACCAACGCGACCGGGTCGTCGTCTGCCTCGGGATGGGCCAATGCACTGTCAAGAATCCGAGCCGCCTGCCGGGCGTCCCCTCTGGAGTCGGACTGCACGACGGCGTTCGCCATCGCCTTGCCCAGCCGCCCAGTCGGCGCCGGTGCGGGGGAGGCCGGGGCGTTTTGGAAGACGCGGATCCAGTTGCCGCCTGGATCGATGACGCTGAAGCCGCTCAGCCCGTCGGCGTTCTTCCGCGCCCGGGGCCGGGTCATCCGCGGCGTTCCGGAGACCAACACCTTGCCGTACGCGGCGCGCATTCCCGCCGCGAAAGCCCGGTACAGCTGCCCCGTGTCCGAGGTCAGCACGATACACGAACCGTAGGACTGCGCCGGATCGAACTCCGCGATCTCGAAGAACTGCAGATGTAGATCTTCACGTTGCAACCCCGCGGCCGGGTTGGGCTTGCGCTGCTTGTAAGTGGTGTGGAAACCGAGCACCTCGTAAAAGGCGACGATGTCGTCGATGGACGCGCAGGGCAGCAGGGGGACGGTTATCTCGTTGGTCACCCGTACTTCGTAGCCGTCCTGAATGGGCACACGCACATGGAAATGGCCGATCGTCAGCCACAGACGACTGAACGGTCGATACAGCGCGCAAGCTGCGCTGGTCCACCAGCGACCTCTACCGGCACTCACCCCGAAGGATGCCTACCTACTGGAGCCGGACGACTAGCCTCAATCCGGGTCCGCGCAAGAGTGGTTCGATCGCAGCTCAGGCACCGCGGGGTGCCGCTTTCAGCCGGACAGGGTAGCGGGGCCGCCGTTCACCGCTTGTGACACAGAATCCCGTATTCTCTGTCACAGAACCGATGCTCTACCCATCGCCACCTGTGGGACGCCGTCACCAGCGGCGGAGGCGACCCGGCCACATTCTGTGTCACATCACCGGAAGGGGTCGCCGAGGTGTCCGTGATCCCGCTACCTACCGCCGGGCGCGCGGTGGCGCTCGTGGTCGCCGTCGACGCGTTCCTCGACCGGTTCCGCGACGACCCCGGCACCCGCGCCACCTACACCGAGACCCTGCGCCGGTCGCGGCGCTCACCCCGGAGCTCTACGAACAGACGATGGCCCGCTGGGCCGAGCGAGCCGCGAACACCTGCAACAAGCACCTGTCCGCGCTGACCTCGTTCACCGCCTACTGCCGCCGCCAGGACTGGCTGACC
>NZ_JBAKHM010000036.1:0-42069 GCF_036902725.1 Micromonospora psammae
GGCACCAGGTGGGGACGTCCATCCGCTCCGACGGTGGTCAGCCGGGCCACCCGGGCCGACCCGGCCCGATGCCGGATCTCCTCGGCGGGCACGGACCCGACGGTAACAGCCGACACCGCTCCTGGTGACTCGTTGCGGGCCCCGTCGAGCCGGTGGGTGCACGGCCGCAGGCGCTGACGGGGTGTCGCCCACCGCCAGAGACGCGGTGCGCTGACGCCCCCGCGTCAACAGTCGTAGCGGTGTTCGCGGAGCAGCCGCCGTACCGACTCGGGATCGGGACTCTCCCCGCCCCACCCCTCCACGTCCTCGTCGTTGACCTCCTCGATGTTCCAGTGATCGCCCCGCAGGCTGCCCGACGAATGCGCGGGATGCCGGAGGGTGACCTGGCAAACCGCGGGGTCGGCGTCGGTGTTCGCCGCCCAGGCGAAGTTGTACGCGATGGTCTTCGTGCGCTTGCGCTTCTTGCGCAGGGACGTCTTCGTCTCGGGGGACACCCGCACCGAGTCGAACCCGGCCGTCGTCAGCTTCTTGACGTACTCCTTCTCCGCGTCGCCGTCGCT
Source organism: Micromonospora psammae (assembly GCF_036902725.1). NCBI lineage: Bacteria > Bacillati > Actinomycetota > Actinomycetes > Micromonosporales > Micromonosporaceae > Micromonospora > Micromonospora psammae. The sequence goes on from NZ_JBAKHM010000036.1 coordinate 561, forward strand.
GCCGCATCCCGTGAGGGCCACGAGCGCGACGGCGACCACGGTCGCCACGGGACTGAACTTCCTGCTTCTCACCGGGTCTCCTGCTGCGTCCATCTGTTTCGGGGTGGGCATGCCGTCCGAGGACGGCAGCGCCATCACGGTAAGAGGCGTCGGCAAAGCGTCGGCCCTCACTGACCGGAGCCCCGCCCGGACCCGGTCGACTCGTCCCGAATTCGGTTGCCCGCCCGGCGGGCCGCTGCTGGACTGGGCACGTCACGGCAACCGACCGGAGAGGGAAGCACGATGCGCGCTGCGTTCATGTCCGACCGCCAGGGAATGACCACCTACCCGAAGGACATGACGCTCCGTGAAGACTCTGAACGTCGGGATCCTGGCGCATGTTGACGCCGGGAAGACCAGCCTGACCGAACGCCTGCTGCACACCGTCGGCGTCATCGACGAGCTCGGCAGCGTCGACGACGGCACCACCCGGACCGACTCGATGGCCCTGGAACGACAGCGCGGCATCACCATCCGCTCCGCCGTGGTCTCCTTCGTCGTCGGCGACGTCACGGTCAATCTCATCGACACTCCCGGCCACCCGGACTTCATCGCCGAGGTGGAACGGGTGCTCGGCCTGCTCGACGGCGTGGTCCTGGTGGTCTCCGCCGTCGAGGGCGTGCAGGCGCAGACCCGGGTGCTGATGCGGACGCTGCGCCGCCTGCGCCTGCCCACCCTGATCTTCGTCAACAAGGTGGACCGGGCCGGGGCCGACCCCGACCGGGTGCGGCGCGACATCGCCGCCCGGCTCACCCCGGCGGTGGTCCCCACCGGCACCGTCCACGCCCCCGGCACGGCGGCGGCCCGCTGCGTGCCGTACCCGGACAGCGACCCGGACTTCCTCCGTCAGCTACGGGACCTGCTCACCGCGCACGACGACGCGCTGCTGGCCGAGTTCGTGCGCGACGAGCGGCGGCTGACCGGCGAGCGGCTGCGCGACGCCCTCGCCGCGCAGACCCGGCGGGCGCTGGTGCATCCGGTTCTCGCCGGTTCCGCGATCACCGGCGCCGGGGTGGCGGACCTGATCGGCGCGCTGACCGCGCTGCTGCCGGTGCGGCAGCCGCCGGTCGACGGCCCGGCCGCCGGCACCGTGTTCAAGATCGAGCGGAACCCGGCCGGCGAGCGGGTCGCCTACGTGCGGATGTTCGGCGGCACCGTCCGGCTGCGGGACCGGCTGCCCGTCGGGGCGGGCCGGACCGCCACCGTCACCGGCATCGAGGTCTTCGACCGGGGCGGCACCGTCCGCGCCGAGGCGGTCACCGCCGGCCGCATCGCCCTGCTGCACGGCCTCGGCGACGTCCGGATCGGCGACCCGGTCGGCGCGGCGCCGGCCGGCTCGACCGACGCCCGCCACTTCGCCCCGCCGAGCCTGGAGACCGTCGTGGTGCCCGCCCGGGCCGCCGACCGGGGCGCCCTGCACGCCGCCCTCAGCCAGCTCGCCGAGGAGGACCCGCTGATCAACGTACGGCAGGAGCCCACCCGGCGGGAGATCTCCGTGTCGCTCTACGGGGAGGTGCAGAAGGAGGTCGTGCAGACGCTGCTCGCCGACCGGTACGGCCTGGCGGTCGACTTCCGCGAGACCACCACCGTCTGCGTCGAACGCCTCGCCGGTGCCGGCGCGGCGGTCGAGGTGATCGGCGTGCCGCCCAACCCGTTCCTGGCCACCGTCGGGCTGCACGTCGCACCCGGACCGGCCGGCAGCGGGGTCCGCTTCCGGCTCGGCGTCGAACTCGGCTCGATGCCGCCGGCCTTCTTCACCGCGGTCGAGGAGACCGTCCGGGAGACGCTGCGCCAGGGCCCGTACGGCTGGCAGGTCGTCGACGTCGTGGTGACCATGACGCACGCCGGGTACTGGGCCCGGCAGAGCCACTCCCACGGCACGTTCGACAAGAGCATGTCCAGCACCGCCGGGGACTTCCGCAACCTGACCCCACTGGTGCTGATGGCGGCGCTGCTGCGGGCTGGCACCCGGGTGGAGGAGCCCGTGCACCGGTTCCGGCTGGAGGTCCCCGCCGACGCCCTCGGGGTCGTGCTGCCCGTGCTTGCCCGCCTGGACGCCCTGCCCCGCACGACGGTGTCCCACGGCCCGTTGTACGTGGTCGAGGGGCACGTCCCGGCCGGGCGGGTGCACGCGGTGGAGCGGCGGCTGCCGGCCCTGACCCGCGGCGAGGCGATCTTCGAGTCGACCTTCGACCACTACCGCCCGGTCCGCGGCGAACCGCCCACCCGCGCCCGCTGGGACCACGACCCCACCGACCGCCGGGAGTATCTCCTGGCCGTCGCCCGCCGGGTCACCGGTCACCGAGGGGAGCGGTGACCGGTGGGGCGTCAGCGGGCGTCGCGCCAAGCGGCGGAGCCAGATCATGCGCCGCTTGCTGCGACTGAAAGCCCTTGACACGGTCACCGCTGTCGAGCGGTACTGGATGCACGTTGCCCGTGCGGCGGTCTCGTTCGCCGGGCCATATCGGTCGATGCTGGGCGCTCCGTAGGAGCCGTCGCTGTCGTTGTGGCCCGCACGTGAGCGGCCTGTCGACCGGGTGCCGAAGGAGCGACAGGAGGACCGCGATGAAGGATCTTCTCCCGGCGAGTTGAGCCGGTGCGCCCGCGCCGCCGCGCGCTTTGGCGGGTGAGCGGCGTAGGTGCCGCCTTGTCCTGGGCCATGCGAGTCCAGGCCCTGCCAGGGCATTGACCCTGCTGGCTCGCTTCGCCAATGTCCCGAGCATCCCGTAGACGGCAGTGCGGGTCACGGTTGCGGCGGCTGATGTCGACCCCATCGCGCATTGCCGTCCCTGTTTCGCGACGGCAGGTTCCTTCATCTCCACAGTGGGCAACACCTGCTCGCCTCTGGCCGCAGGCCCGGCTCGATAGCGGTCGTCAGCTTCTGCCGCCCGCCTTTTGACGCCCGACAGGCGTAGGGACGGCTCTACTCGGTGCCCAGCGTCGGCGCCGACCACATCTCGACACGACAGAGGAGTTCCGTTGTTCGCCAGAGTACTTTCGGCCGCTGCCGCCGTGATCGGTGGCGGTGACAGAGTCCGGCTTGACCCACGTTCGCGGGTCGGGCTTGACGTCCGGGTTGGCGTCAGTGTTGAGCCGGACCCCCGAACCGACCCCCGTCTTCCTCTCACACCGCAGGTCAGCCCGTCTGGCAGCGCTGGCAGGGTGTCCTGCGACAGACCCCATCTGGTCTGGGGTCTCTCCCCCTGGGCAGCGGCATCCAGGGAGGTGGTGGCTCGTGGATGATCCGGTTCTGCGGGTGCAGTCGCAGCTGACCGACCGGGACCGGGTGCTGCTGGGCTGGCTCTACGACCACGCGGTGCTGACCTCGTTCCAGATCGCCCACGCCCTGTTCTCCTCCTTGGACTTCTGCCAGCGCCGGCTGCGCACCCTGCACCGGTTGCGGCTGGTCGCCCGGTTCCGGCCACAGCGCGCCGACGGAGGCTCGTACCCGTATCACTACGTGATCGACCAGCTCGGCGCCGAGGTCGTCGCCGCCAGCCGGGACGAGCGGCCACCACGGCGTGACCACGCCCGGGTGGAGCGGCGACGCTGGACGTCGAGTCGGAGCCTGGCGCACAGGTTGGGGGTGAACGGGTTCTTCACCGACCTGGCCGGCTATGCCCGCACTCACCCCGGCGCTGACCTGGTCGAGTGGTTGTCGGAGGCGGCGTGCCAACGTTCGGGTGCGTTCAGCCGGCGGGCGGATCCGGGCCTGGTGCGCGCCTACCAGCCGCGGGTCCGTCCGGACGGCTACGGACTCTGGGCGGAGAACGACGTCATGGTGCCTTTCTTCGTCGAGTACGACACCGGCGGCGAGCAGCTCGCAGTGCTGACCAGCAAACTGGTCGGCTACCGCGAGCTGTTCGCCACGATCGGGCGGGTGTGGCCAGTGCTGTTCTGGCTGCACTCCGCCGCCCGGGAGACCAACCTGCGTCGCCAGCTCGCCGACAGACCACCACTGGTGCCGGTTGCCACCGGCGCCCGCGACCATGCCGCGTCGGCTGGTCTGTGTCCCGCTGAGGCGGTCTGGGCGGTGGCCGGGGGAGGAGGGCAGCGGCGGCGCCTGGCCGATCTGTCCATTGACGTCGCTGGCGGCCGGGACCTTCCCGGGGAGGCGGCATGATGGGCGAGGGCCGGCCGGCCGTGGAAGGTACCTCGCCCGCTCGCCGGATAGTAATACCCGGCCACTCTCACCGGTTTGTCAGCGTCGAGTGGGCCGTGACTGACAGAGCGGTGACAGTGGCGGACCGTTCCGACGGCGCCACGGTGGAGGTGTCGTCGCGCGTCCGGTCCGCGACCAGCGGCCGGTCCGTCCCCGTCACGGTCCCCCACGACGGTGTCCGGACCGTCCACCCGGCTGTCGAAGGCCACCGCGCTGGCGGACGCGTCTCGGCCACGGCCCGGCCTGGGGAGGTGGTCCACCACGACCTCACCAGCACCTGACCCAGACGTCGGTCCGCGAGGCAGCCGCGTCGAGGGCGGCGTCCAGATCGTCATCATGCTCGCCATCGGCGCAGCCGCGGGAGCGGCCAGCTTCACCCACGTCCACAACGTCGCCGCCGCCCACGGCCAACCCGGATGGCTGGCCTGGGCCGACGCGATCGTCCTGGAGCTGATGTCCATCGCCTCCGGCCTCGAACTACGCCGACGCAAACGCGCTCACACCTCGACAGCCTTCCCTGCGAGCGTGCTGGCCTGCGCGGTCACCCTGTCCCTCGCGGCGCAGGTTGTCGAGGCCGAACCCTCACCGATCGGCTGGACCGCCGCGGCGGTGCCCGCGCTCGGCTTCCTCGTCATGGTCAAGATCGCCCTCGGCTACACGAACACCGCGACCCCGACCACCACCGTCCGGTCCGGGGAGCATGTTCCGGACCAGATCGCGCAGACCGGACATCACTCTGGACCGTCCGACCAGAACCGGTCTGACGGGACGGCGGGGGAGCCGTCTACCGCCCGGACCGTCCACCCACCGCATGCCGACTCCCCACCCCGCGGACCGGACCGCCGTCACCGCAGAGCACACCGGGGGCGGTCCGCCCCGCGCACCCGCGACTTGGTCGAGCTGCTACCGGCAGCGCGACACGTCCGGGACCAACTTGCCGCCGACCAGCGCCCGCTCACCCGGGCAGCGCTCGCAGAAGCCCTCCGCCAAGCGGGCCACACCCTGTCCAACACCCGCGTATCCGAACTCCTCAAGATCCTCAAAGCCGAGACGCCCTCGGCGTCCGCAGCGCAGGGCGAGGCGGCACCACCGGCTCCGAGCCCGGCACCACCACCGCTGCGACCCCGGCAGCCCACGGCGGGCACCAGGCCACAGGGCGCCGTGGACCCCGCTCGGCCCGGGACGTCCCGGGACACCACGGCCCTGGCACCTGCGGCTCCCCAGACATCCACAGAGCTGGCAGGAGAACACCGGTCATGAGCACCCCCGCCAAGTCATCCACCAGGAGCTGCCGAACGGGAAGGTCTTCGGGAACGGCACGCCGAGACCACGAGCGGTGCAGCCCATCCGGTACCGCCCGGGTGTGGCGCGCCGCACCGCAGTGGTGCATGGCTGGCGACGGCGTCTCCGGCGCACCTGCTGCCCGATGTGGGCGCGGGTGCGCCGGTCTCGCACTGCCTTGATCTGTCTCATACCCCCGCCTCAACCCGTCGGCTCACGTCGCTGAGGAACTCCGCCTCAGAGACCGCCACGATTCGCTGTCCCGGCCGTATCCGGGGGCACGCCTTCCGGAGCCGCGCCACGTACCGCGTGTGTGCCTTCCCCTGCTCGCGACCGATGACGATGTAGGCCTTCTCCGCGTCCGGTGGCACGGTGGACAGCCGCGTCGCCGGCTCGGCCGCTTCCTGGCATACGAACTGGCCCGCAACGGCGAGATCCCTGTCCGGCGTCCGGGCCGGCGGCGTTGTCGATCGCCGCGGACCTTGCCGTGCTCGTCGTTGAGCGTTGGTGGTGCGAGCACGGGAGGATCGCGCGATGGCCCGTCACGTGGAGGGTTTCCGCGTATCTCATCTGGTGCCGCCGAGGCGTTCGGCTCGGCATGGCCCGCAGTTGTGGGCGGGGCAGCCGCGGTGGCGGCCGCAGGAAGCGCCAGCGCGTCGAGACGTTGTTGTCCGCGCCGACGTTGGTTGTTGATGGTTGAAGGACGGTTTGCACGACGTGGACGTCGTGTCGTTGCGTCGTGTACGTCGCCCCGATCGGTCGTGTGCGTCACCCCGGTCGGCGTCGCGGTCGATGTTGGCGTCGTCATGGCGGCCGGACACAGGTTCGGCGAGCTGGTGCGGGCGGCCGGGGCGCGGCTCGGCAGACGGATCCAGGGAGGCGGGGTGTTCGCGGCGGTGTTTCATGGCGAGGTCCCAGACCACCGGGCGGCGGTCGGGCGGCATGAACGCGACGTGGCGTTGGTCGCCGCGTCGGATCAGGCCGCAGCGGGACAGTTCGGTCAGGTCGCGTTGTACCGACCGCACGGACTTGCGGGCGTAAAGCGCGAGGCGTTCCTGTGACGGATACGCACCGCGGCCGTTGGCGTCGGCGTGGTTGGCCAGGCCGATCAGTACGGCGAGGCATTGCGGGGGAACGTCGGGGGCGTCGTTGAGCGCCCATGAGACGGCTTCGATGCTCACGAGGAGGCTCCGAATCTCAAAGTTGGTGGCAAGGTGGCTACTTCTGCGCGGGAACCGCCGGCGGCCGTGGTCGGCTGCTGCGTGCCGGGAAACGGCAGGCAGCACGGGAGTCCTTGGCATCCGATCGCGGGGGGCCACCACGGGTGCCAGGCGTTCCCGCTCGCGGTCAGTCATGGGTCGTATCAATGGCCTCGGTGAAATCAGCTAGCTGATCAGATGGCATCCGACATCCCTTTCCGGTCCGCCCATCACCGAGGGCGCTCTGCCCAGCGACGATGGCTAGGAGGAGGAACGCTTCACGGGCCCCGTGGGGTGGGACACGACGATGAACGCTCGACTTTCGGAAAAGATCAAGTCGTTCTGACACGACCCGCCCACGCGCTGGGAAGCTCCTGACCGAGCCAAAGGACCATGGCGTCGAGACCGGTGCTGCCTCCGGACCCAAACGGACACCTGATCGAGCTCGGTCACGCCACCGGGATCCTCGCCCAGGGTCGCGCCACCTCCGCCTGAGCCTGATGATCGGCGTAGCCGGCAGCCCGGTCAGGGCCAGACCAGCCATCGTGATCGGGCCCTTGGTGATCATGCGGCCGGTACGGTGAACGTCTCGGAGGGCGCGTACGTGATCGCCCGGCACGACGACCACACCCATCTCGCGTGCGAACTCTTAATCTGCGGGTTCGGGGTCCCTGGCGGCGCACCAACGATCAAGGCCCTGACCTGGTGGTTCACACTGGGCCGGGGCCTTCTTCGTGTCTGCGCCTGGTGGGTGGTGGCTCGGTGGGTGCTCGGGAGCCGTTGAACCCGGGGCAGGCCTACGTTGGACGCGGTGCAGTCGTCCCGTGGACGCCAGGTCAGATCATGGGCGGCGCTCGCGATCAGAGGTGGCCGGAAGCGGCCGGTCGAGATTCGTGGGCTCGCCGGGCGGCTGTGTCGAACGCCACCGTCCAGGGGAAGGCTTTCTGCCGCTCGTTGCCGCTGCCGGGCGGGTGCGGTTCCCATTGGTCGTCGGGGCCGAGCAGGACGCGCACCCCTTCGTCGCGGAGGCTGGCCACGGCCTGCCGGAACGGCGCCCGCGCGGCGAGGGCGGCGTTGACGAACGGAACGATGACGGTCGGCACCTGCCTGCCGATCAGCTCGGCGACCAAGGTCATGGCGTAGTTGTCGGCCAAGCCGAGGGCGACCTTGTTGATCGAGTTGTAGGTGGCGGGGGCGATGACCAGGGCGTCGGCGGCGGGAAGCGACCGGCGGGTGCCGGGCGACGACTGGTAGGTCGATCGGACCGGATGACCGGTGAGGCTCTCGAGCGGCTGCGGGTCGATGAAGTCCATCGCGCTCGGTGTGGCCGTGACCGCCGCTGTCCAGGATTGCTCCTGTGCTGCCCTGACGAGCTGGGTCACGCCGGTGGCGGGCCCGGCTCCGCAGGCGACGATCTGGAGGTGACCGCCGGTCACAACCGGATCCCGGCGTCGTGGGCGAAGCCGGCAGCGGCGGTGCGGACGGAGCCGTTGGCGAGCATGGCGAGGTCGCCGGCGATGCGCTGGACCGCTGGTCGGCAGCGGATCTCCTCGGGTGCCACCTCGTATGCGGTGCGCAACGCGTTGAGGCCGCGCTCGTAGCGGCCCCACTGCGTGTAGGCGCGTGCCACGTCGACATACAGAGACGCCCGGCGCTCGGCCAGGGTCACCTTGTCCAGCGGCACGGTGCGGGCGATCGCGATGGCCGTTCCGGCGTCGCCGAGGGTCAGCGCGATGTTGACCCGGTGCAGCAGGACATTGGAGGCGCCGAAACCGGTCCACCGGTCGTTGCCGTCGTAGCCGAGGCGGGTCGCGGCTCGGGTCGCCTCATCGAGCATCGCGTGGGCAGTGGCCCGGTCTTCCCGGCGGGCGGCGGCGATGGCCCCTCGCAGGACGAGGGCGCCGTAGACGGCCACCGCATCGGTCGACGCGAGGCGGGTGTCCCGGTCGAGTACGTCGGCAGCATTTCCCGCGAGGGTCACCGCCTGGGCGTCGTGGCCGTTGCCCATAAGCGCATGGGTCATGATCCGGGCGCTCGCGGCGATCGCCACCGGGTCCTGGCTCATGGCAGCGGCCCGAGTGCTCCGTTCGGCCGCCACCAGGGCCATCCCGCGATCGTCCAGCTTCAGCAGGACGCTGCCAACGACGTGGTACAGGTCGGCGGCCAGGGCCTCGACCCGTGGTCGCTGATCGCCCTCCGCGCCGGACCTCACCGGTTCGAGGGATGGCAGCAGCGCCACAAGACGGTCGAGGACACGCTCGTACCGGCAGGCCTGATAGTCGACCTTGGCGGCGCCGACGGCTCGGGTGAACTGCGGAAAAGACAGCCCCGCACCGTTCGAGTGCGCGGGTGAGAGGAACGCGTCGAGCAGTGGAGCGACGTTAGGCGCGGCAGCGACGCCGATCGCCGCCCCGCGTAGAAGGTCTCTCCTTTTCACGTCACCCCCCGAGCCCGAGTCGCCGTCCTCGTCATCGCCAGTATCCGCATGCTCGCCGGCGTCCAGCCGCGTGGCACCCGCAGTTGCACCGCTGGTGCCTGCCGCACGCATCGCCTCGAAGCGTTCCCGTACCTCAGGTGTGGCTCGGGACAGCACGGTGTCCAGCGCGGCCTGCATGTCCGCGCGGGGGAGCACCTTGTCGCCCTGGCTGCTCCACTTGGCCACGGTCCGCCGCGCCGCGCCGAGGTGCTCGGCGAAGGCGGTAACGCTCATCCGCAACGCATGGCGGAGCGCGTTCGCGTCCTGGCCGGTCCAGGTCGTCACCGTAGCCATCACACGTCCTTCCGGAACGGACAGTCACCGGTGGACGTGATGGTAGCCGCACGTGGGGTGACGGCAGGTGCACCGTCGGTGCACCGGCGAGACATTCCGTCCGTGCACCGCCCAAGCCAGCCTGGATGTGCCGGCGCGCCGATCTCCAGCGGCGCGCCGGTGGGCCAGCGGCAGCTTCACGGCAGGGAGATCCAGATGGACGTGTCGATCGGCGACAGGTCGGAATGCGACCCGACGCACCGGCAAGTGCTCGCGCCGGGCTCTCCGTCGACCGTACGGGTGACTCCCCGTTCGCGTACCGCCAGCGGGGCTGCGTGGGCGGGTGACCGGCGGTCTGCTCCCCACCGCTGGCCGACGGCGGTGGGCTTGCCGGGAGGCCGGCAAGCCCACCGCGCACCGAGGCCGGCACCGGCCGGGGCCCGGCCATGACGGTGTACGTGTCGCGGTACGCCGTGACCGGCGAACTGACGACAGACCGCGCAGCGGTGGGACCGGCGGCGGTGGGACCGGGTTCGGCCGACCCACCGCTGTTGACGCACGTCTGGTGGATCTTGTTCGAGCAGCAGGCGCGGAAGCACCGCCGCCGATGAGTACGGACGGAACCGGCGCCTTCGCGCGAGGGCAGCCCGTGTCGCCGGAACATCTGCCGTTGCGTCCGCTCTGGCTGTGTCGCCGCTGCGGGCAGCCCTGGCCCTGCGGACGAGCGCGGCTCGTACTGGTCGCCGAGTACCGCGACAACACGGTGGGTCTCTTCCTCTACCTTGCCGGTCTGCTCTATGAGGCCATCGACGACCTCCACCAGCTCAATCCGAGCGCCGGCGGCGACGTCAAAGGCCTGTTCGACCGGTTCCTGGGCTGGCCCGCCCGACATCACAGTGGGGCTGAATCGCCGCGCTGACCGGGATCTCCCGCCGTCTCACCGCTCTCTCCTTCTTCCGCCTTCTCGGCCGCGACCACTGATCGCTTACTCCTCCGCGACGTCTGGTGACGTCGGTGCCGTGCCGGTAGGTTCGACCTCCTGAGCTCTCGTCGTCAGGTGGAGGAATCCGGCAGCGTGTCGCACGTCGAGAAGATCACTACGGAGCTACGTACGCTGTCCGCCGGTGTCGAGCGGGCGCAGGGCCTCGCTGCCGCTGCTGATCAGCAGGCGCAGGAGATCGCGCTGCGCGCGGCGGGTGCCGGGTTCGCCGCGGTCGCTGCCGGTATGGCGCGGGTGCGCGGAGCCGTCGCCACCATCCGGAGTGGACTGGGTGGTCTGGCCGGGGCTGTCGGTGATGCCACGAAGGTGGCCGCTGGTGTCCCGGAGCAGGCCAGTCCGGGGGAGACGATCAGCGGGCTGACTCCGGTGCAGAGTGCGGTCGACGGTATCCGTGACCAGACGGCTGCCACGATCACCCAGGTCGGTGAGGCGCAGCAGCTTGTCGTCGGGGTTTTGCAGGGTGGGCAGCCGGGGCCGCTGCTGCAGGCTCTGGAGGGCGTCAAGCAGGTGCTTGTCATGCTGGTTCAGCGCACCGCCACCACCCGACAGGCCGTTGACGCGGCGATCGCCGAGGCACGACAGTTGGGAAACTGAGCGGGGCTGGCGGTGCCGCACCGACCAGCCCTGCCTCGGTTCCCACACCGTCCCTCGGCAGGGGCGTGACGACGCCGTGGACGCGCAAGCCGACCGGAGAGCGCGGCGGTTCGCCTACCGGCCGGCGTACCCGGATTCCTCCGAGGGAAGACGCGCGCGTGCGGCGCTCCCTGGACCTGGAGAACCAGTGTGCCGATACCGTCGCTGCGGAGGGGTACCGGCTCCACCAGAACCCGACCCGGCAGGAGGTCGCTGATGCCCGGCTCGGTACCGGTGATTCCGGGAAACCGGGCAAGGATCCCGACTACCTGATCGAGGGACACGTCTTCGACTGTTACTCCCCGATGCCGGCGAAGAGCGTGCGAGGCGTGTGGAGCGGGGTATCCGACAAGATCACCAGCGAGCAGACCCAACGGGTGGTGGTCAACCTCCACGACTGGCGTGGCGATCTCCCGGCGTTGCAGAGGCAGTTCGACGACTGGCCGATCGCAGGGTTGAAGGAACTGGTGGCGGTGACGCGAAGCGGGGCGATAATCCAGATCCTGCGACGAGACTGAAGGGCTACCCATGGCGACCGAGTACCGCTTGACGCTGGCCGGCGACGTTCCGCTCGATGTGCTGGCCGGCGTCGTCGCCCCAGACGGTGCCGAGGAGTCGGCGGTGGATGGCAGACCCCGGGTGCTGAGTGCGGACCTCAGCGATCGATGTGGTTACACGGTGAGCATCCACGCCGGATCCCACGGCTACTTCGAGGCCGAGGATGGTGACGGCTCGATGTGGGAGTGGGAACCGGAGCGGTATGTCACCATCGGCTTCCGGCTGGGGAAGGACGAATCCTCCGACCGGGCGACGCGGGAGATGCTGGCGTCCGTGGCCCGGGTGCTAGACGAGCGGTCGGAGGACGCCGCGCTGATCCTCGACGCTGACTGGCTGCTGCTGACGCGCTTCTCGGGAACGCTGCGCAGGCACGCGCCGAGTTGGTGGGGCATTCACGGCGGAGACAATCTTGTCGGCCGATGAGTGGTTCGGAGCCGGTCGTCGGCGATGACGCCCCCGGCGTGAGGCGACAACTCCAGGTTCGCGTGCAGGGGGACGACCTCCATCTCCCGGTACCGGGCAGCGGCCGAGGCTCCACACGGTCGACTAGCTGTTCGAGGTCGCGACTCCATCCTCGAGGTAGACACCGCCACGGCCGATAGCGGCGATCGCCGCAGCGACCCGCCGAGCCAGGCGAGGGATCAACACCGCGCCCAGGCGTTCCGGCTCGACGAACTCGAACCGGTCGAGCTCGTCCGGGCACAGTCGCATCGTCGCGACCTGGTCCGCCGTCAGCACCCCGCCGTCGAAGACGAACATGAGTCCGCCGTCCCACGGTGGGTTCGCCGGTACCCAGTCGACGCACAGCAGCGCTCCTGCGGGTATCGACAGGCCCAGTTCCTCCCGGATCTCGCGGGTGAAGGCGTCCGCCGGGGACTCGTCCGGCTCCACGGTTCCGCCGGGAACTTCCCACACGTCCTTGTAGGCCGGGTGGACCAGCAGCACCCGGCCGGTCTGGTCGCGGAGGATCACACCGGCCGCCGCGCGGACCCGCGTCACGCTGGCGATGTAGGACAGGTCCGGATCGGTCCGCGTCTCGGCCACGCGACCGACCCTACGGGCTCGCCCTCGGCGCATCGCCCGTTGCTGAAGGAAGACGCGACAACGCCCCCGGGCGTGGTCACTTTTAGTAACCACGCGTCGGTGTGTGGCGTTGCGTCGTCGAGTCGAGCTGGCTTTGGTCTCGGGCCTCTGACAGGTCGGCGCGCTGCACGGCGCCGATCGTGGAGATCAACTAACGGCGGTCTGATTTGACCGTACCGCGTTTTCTGTCCTCCACTCTTCGGCTGATTCACTGAACAGTGACCACCAAAATCGGCCCCAAAACCCCGGTTTGTATATGTGGGTGCTCGCGCGGCCCGCCGACGCCTCGTATGACGGCCGACGGCGAGCGCTGTGTGCGGTCACGGCGGTCCCGGCTTCGGATGTTCCCGTCGGCGCATTGACCACTCTCTGTTACGGCTGTCAGGGACGGGATGTCGGACTGTCGACGCCAGGAGGATCATCGGGGAATGGGCGACCAGGGTGCCACGGGCGGTTGTCCCCGCGGCGGTGGCGGATCCTGTCGTACCTGGCGCAGCATGGTTCCGACGACACTGGACGTGGCGCTTGTCTGCGGAGTGTCGCGGCTGACGGCTCACCGGGACCTGGTGGGGCTGCACGAGGCGGGATTGGTGCGCCGCGACCGCTCGGCGGAGGACCGGACCCACACCTGGTGGTACGAGGTCACGGCCGAGGGGACGGAGGTGCTCCGCCGCGCCCTGACGGCGTCGGGGCGGCCGGTTCCGCTGCGGCTGGGGCAGCGTTCCTCCGGTCGGGCGGATGCCTTGCTGTTTCTGCCGTTGGTGGAGGTGTCGCGGCGCAACCCGGGGCGGTGCGAGCTGTTCCAGTGGCTGGCGACGATGGAGACCTCGGCTTGGTTGCGCCAGCACGACCTCGCGCAGTTGCGGGCCGACGGCTACGGCGTCTGGCTGCAGGACGGGCGGTGCCTGCGGTTCCTGGTCCACGTCGACCGTGGCCCGGTCGGCGACGTTGTCGCCGAGCATGAGCGGCCGACGTCAGGGCTGGGTGGCCTGCTAGCGGGCTACCGGCGGGCGGACCGGCTGGTGCCGGTCGGGGCGGTTCTGGTGATCGCTCAGGACGCCGAGCGAGAGGAACGGCTGCGGACCGACCTGCTCCGCGAGCCGCTGCGGAACGCTGTCGCCACGACCACGCAGCAGTTGTTGTACCGCCACTGGCCGGACGATCAGGTATGGCAGGTACCGGGCGAGAGTGGCAGGCGTCGCCTCATCGAGGTCGGATCCTGACGGCACCACGTCACGATTCCCGGGCCGCGGCCGACGTCAGCGGGATGGTGCGGGACCTCACCAGCGACGGTCCCGACTGGCAGGCAGCCGTCCAGCGCAGCACCCGCGATGGCTGGAAGCTGGCCCTACCGCGCCTGCGCGAGCCAGCTTTCGATGGCAGCGAAGTCGTGCTCGGTCAGGCCGCGATGTGGGTCGACCGATGCAGCAGGGCCGGAGCGTGGTGATGAGTCGATACCCACTGTTGATCGGCGTGGGAGATCTCGTCGTTGACAGACGAAGGGGCGTCCGTGCGCCCATTCGACCAGCCCACGGGTCTTCCAGTGCAGGACGCCAACCTCGTCGGAGTCGGGCCAGTCGACGACGGGTAGGGGCGGTAGCCCGAGCAGGGGTGCGAGCACGTCGCTCGCGTCGTTCATCCAGGTCGTCGCCCACACCAGATCGCACGGCAGGGCCTTCAGCCAGCGGCCGTGTTCCGGACTGACTTTGTGCAGCAGGGGATGGGCGTCGGCCAGTAGGGCCGGTGCCTCGGGGTGGCCCTGCGGCATGCCCGGCTGAGCCGCCGTGACTGTTCCGAACGGGATGAGGGTGCCGTCCACGTCGAGAAACAGCAACGGACTTGTCGCAGGACCGGACATTACTCAGAGGCTAGCCCCCACCCCGCCAACGGCTACCTCCGCGCGCTTGCCCCAAGGCCATTCGTTTCGCTGCTGCTCCCGGCGGCGGGCAGTCATGCGCCGCTGACCCCGACCGCGGCAGGGGCGGTGCCGGGATGCCTCTCACCGGCCCTTACCCCTTCGGCGGCGCTGTGGTGACCCGCCCACGCCATCAGCACCACAACCCCACCTCAACCAAGGAGTTCTCGTGCTTCCGTCGACACCTTCAACAACTGCCGTAGGCATTGGCAGTGATGAGTTCCGGCTTGATCCCCGTTCGGGGCTCGGGCTTGACGTCAGCGATCCGCACACCACCGTCAAGACCGGCGACCTGATCGAGACTGCCGTCAAGACTGGAGCGCCCGTGCCTAGCCCTGAGCAGGTCCGGCGGGCGTTGCACCTGGAGATCGCCCCGACCGAGCTGCCCATTATGGAGGCATACCTGACCGACTGGCTGGCCGGCCGCAAGAACATCAAGGCAGGCACTCTGCGCTCCTATGAAGGGCACATCCGGCTGTACCTGATCCCGCACCTCGGCCACCTGCGCATCGACCGGCTCCGCCCCGGCCACATCGACGCCATGTACGACGCCATCGCGCAACGCAACACCACCATCGCCACCCTCCGCGCCAGCCGCGACCCCGCCAAACGCGACCAGGTCAAGAATCAGCGCATCGTCGGCAACCGGACCCTGCACGTCATCCACGCCACCCTGCGCAAGGCCCTCAACGACGCGATGCGCCGCCACCGCTACATCGACACCAACCCCGCCCTCATGGTCGAACTACCCACCGCCCGACCACCCAAGCCCACCATCTGGACCGACCAACGCATCCGCACCTGGCGCGACACCGGCAAAACCCCCAGCCCCGTCATGATCTGGACCCCCGAACACACCGGCAAATTCCTCGACCACACCCACGACGCCCGCGACCGGCTCTACGCCCTCTACCACCTCATCACCTTCACCGGCCTAAGGGACGTCTCGTAACCCCGGTGTCTGTCTAGTCAGGACGACCGGTCAGGATCCCTGGGTGCAGGTGATCACCGCAGGCAACCCTGAGTGGATCTTTTCGTTCACCGGGCTGCAGCCCGCCCAGTTCCGCAAGCTGGTTCGGCTGGTCGCTGAGCGTGGCGGTGAGGGCGTCGCCGACGGCCGGCCGGGCCGGCAGTGGGCCCTGGACCTCGCCGACCGGGTGCTGCTGGTGGCCACCTACTGGCGTACGAACCTGACGATGCGGCAGATCGATCCGTTGTTCGGGGTGTCGCACTCCGCGGCGCACCGGGTCATCGACACCCTCGGCCCGCTGCTGGCCTTGGCGCCGGTGCGTAAGCGGCCGGTCGAGCAGATCGCGATCGTCGACGGCACTCTGATCCCCACCCGCGATCACCGGCTGGCCGCCCGGAGCAAGAACTACCGGTACTCAACCAACCTGCAGGTCGCCATCGACGCCAGCACCCGCCTGGTCATCGCCGTCGGCGACCCGCAGCCCGGCAACCGCAACGACACCATCGTCTACCGCACCAGCGGCATCGCCGAGAAGCTGAACGGGCGACCGGTGATGGCCGACGGCGGCTACCGCGGCAACCCCGAGGTGATCATGCCGTACCGCAAGCCCTCAAACGGCAGCGACCTGCCGGACTGAAAAGAAGCCCTCAACGTCCACCACCGGACCGTCCGAGCAGGGGTCGAACACGCCCTGGCCAGGATGAAGTGCTTCAAAATCCTGCGCGACCACCGCCGCGCCGCCCACACATTGGCCGACGCCGCTTCCGGCATCGCCAACCTCCACAACATCATCCTCGCCGGCTGACCGCCGGGCCCACGCCGGCAACGCCTTCACCCAGTTACGAGACGTCCCTTACGCCGAGGCGAAGCCTGCGGCCTGCACTGGGACGACCTCGACCTCGACGCCCACACCCTCACCGTCCGCTGGCAACTCGTCCAACACGGCTGGACCACCGCCATCGACACCCCCAAAACCACCGACAGCGAGGCCGCAGTCGCACTCGACGCCGAAACAGTCACCGTCCTGCGTGCCCACCGCACCCGCCAGCACCGCGAACGCCTCGCCGCCGGAACCGCCTGGACCAAGACCGGGCTCGTCTTCACCACCCCCACCGGTGGACGGCTCCATCCCGCCGACGTCACCGACCACTTCCACCACCTCGCCACCCAAGCCGGACTACCATCCATCCGACTCCACGACCTCCGCCACGGCGCCGCCACCATGGGCCTCGCCGCAGGCGTCCAGATGAAAGTCATCTCCAACCGGCTCCGCCACTCCAGCCCACACTTCACCGCCAAGTACTACGGCGACGTCCTCCCGGAGCTCTCCCACGCCGCCGCCGAAGCAACCGCAGCCGTCGTCCCGCGCCAGCACGGCGCGACAAGGTTGCCGTAATCCATGTGTTGCCGGCCATTCTTAGCAGTACTTGGTCAGCCAACCGATCCGTTGGCGGGGCCAAGCACCATCAGCGACTTGACCTTTGCAAAGAGTTAAGCGCGGATCATCTCTTGCCCATCACGGGTGGGCCGCAGAATCCCGCAGCCAGCGCATCGATTGCAAGCCCACGAAGGCGACGCTTGCGGAGGGCATCCCCTTGCCACACCGGCGCCAGGAAGGGGTGCCCGAAGTCGTTCTCACTCTGCCAGTCCTCGCCGCAGACGCTCGGCTTCCGCGTCGTGGCCGCGGGCGTCCCGCTCGTAGGACTCGGCGAGCGAGATCAGCAGTTTCCTGGTCCGTGGCCAGGCGGCTGCCTCGTCGGCCTGCCGCCGGTAGTCCTCTGCCAGCTGCCACTCCTGGTCACCGCCGTCGTATATGCCGCGAGTGGTGACACCACGCCGGTTGTAGATGCCGGTGTGCAGGCCGTTGACCAGTGAGTCGCTGCGGAGGTTCTCGAGCAGTTCGCGTACCGGCTTCGGTGGGAACAGCCCGTCGGCGTCGGGCGGCGCGTAGGCGAGGATCTGTCCGATTCGACTGTCGCCCACCCGCAGCCGGCCGATGTCGCGCAGCCGGTCGCGAGCCTCGTCGACCCACCGGCGCAGCAACTCCTCGTCGAGAGTTCCGTCCGCGCGCACGCCGGGGCATTTGCGCCAGTCGTGCAGGACCTCGTAGGCACGCAGGGCCAAATCCAGCTTGATCTGCTCCGGCTCGCTGCTCTCGGGTCGGGTCTGCTGCGGCGCGCTGGCCTCGCCCTTGAACGCATGCCGCACGAGCTCGACGAAGAGCGCGGGGTCCTCGGCGAGGGCACCGTGCAGCGTCGGGGCGTCGGCTTGGAAGCCGAGCACCGGGAAGAGCTGCCATTCGATGGCCAGTAGACGTTGCGCACCGACCTCGTCGCCATATCGTGCCATCAGTGCGAACAGCTCCTGGAAGTCGTGATCGCGCAGGGTTGTGAACTCCGGGTCTTGACAGCCGCCAGCGATCAGCGTGTCGAGAGCGTCAGCGGCGACGCCGGCGGCCTCGGCTGTGTCGTGGCGCTTGCGGTAGAGGACGAGCAGATGCAGCGCGGCGGCTGGCCTGCCGGTCGCGGTGAGCGACCTGGCCGCCTGCAGCACGGGGCTGAAGTAGTGGCCGAGCCCGTAGTAGGTGAACTCCTGCCAGTACGGGCCGGCGACTGCCGGGTCCAGCTCGGTCAGCTTCGTCCAGGCGGCGGGCGGGTCGAGGGTTGCCCGTAGGATGCGGGCTTGTGCCAAGACGTCGGACGACGCGCTGAGCCACCGGTCGCGCAGCTCGGCACCGCCGTCTCGGAGGCGGCCGCGCACGTAGGCGAACGCCACCTCGAAACGGGACCTGTCGTCTGCCGTGAGCCAGGCCAGCATGGTGTCATCCGAGCTTGCACCGACTCGGGCCAGCGCGTCGCCGACGAAGTGTGGGTACTCGGTGTTCGCAGCTAACTGGGCGACGGCGTCCGCGCCGCCAAAGCGGTATACCTCGTCGACGGCCTGTGTCCGTAGCTGCTGCATGGCTCGCTCGTAGGCGTCGTAGTCGTCACGGCGGGAGTGGTCGCCGAGGGTGACCCAGTCGGAGGCGAACAGCCAGGCGTTGCGCCGCACTGGGTCGTGCGGCCGCACCACTTCCGCAGCGGACTCCAGCGGGCGTAACTGCTCCTCAGGCAGCGCCCAAACGGCGTCGGCGTACTCCCGGTGGCGGGCGACGAACTCACGGACCGCGTCGAACAGCTGCCCCCGCTGTCCATCATCGGCCAGGGTGGCGCCAAGCGCGGTCACGCGAGCGACGAACACCGCGCGGTGCGTGGCGGAGAGATGACCAAGGTGCGCGACCATACGGACGAACCGGTCGGGGTCGTCGCTGAGGTCGTCGAGCAGCATCTCGACGACAGCGTTCATCTGTGTCTCGAACTCGGCCGGCGTGACGCGGGCCCGTTGCTTCCAGTCCCGGAAGCGAGGCCCGGGATGCACGGTCTGCAACCGGCCGGTGTGCGGGAGAAGATCGTGGAGCGTTTGGCGGGCCACGCCGGGCCGGTGCCGTAGCTGCCGCCGGATCATCCGGATTCGGTGGTCCACGTCGGCGGCGGTGTTCGGCGCCCAGCAATTCAGGATGTTGGCGAGGCTTCTACGCGGCCGGTTGGACCAGGTGCCGCCCGGGTCCAAGGCGGCGAGGCTTCCGAGAACCTCTACGGCATCGTCGACATGCTCCGGCGACCAGGCCACCACCTCCAGCGCGGTCAGCACCGCGAGATGCGGGGAGGGAACGCTGCCCCCGAAGCGGTCCCGGCCGTTGTCCTGAAACATGTGCTGGTGCAGTGGGCCTCTCTGCGATAGAGGCTCCCGGCTGAGAGCGGCGAGGAGCTCTTCGGGCGCGGCCTCGGCCAGCAGAGGCAGAACATCCCCGAGCGAAGCCCACAGAGCATAGGTGTCGTCCCCGTCCGCGGCCTCGAAAAGATCCCGTACCACCAGGCGTGCCCACTGGGCGCCCGTGGTGTTGCCGGGCGCGCGCAGCGTGGTGTCGCCGCCGAGCAGGGCCAGCGTCTGGGCCAGCCCTACGCGCAGAGCCCGGGAGAACTTGCGGCGCACGCCGCTCATGGCCAGCCGCAGCGGATCGCCGTCGCGGTTGTCGACGACCGGGTCGACCTCGGAGAGGACCTCGAGGGCGACGGCGCGGAACGCCTGCAGGTCGTCGTGGGTCAGCTGCGGGCTCAGCAGGGTCCAGGCGTCCTCGGCGGAGAGTAGATGCCACTGTTCGGTCATCTGGGCGACGAACGGCACCTCCGGAACCGCGGCCAGCCTAAGCGCGGCCTCGTGCACCTCCTCGTACGGCCGGCCGACGCAGCGCTCCACGAGCGACCGGTCGTGCTCGCCCGCGCCGAACCAGCTGCCGAGCAGCAACAGCCGCCGGCGGATCACGTCCGGCTCGGACACCCAGGACGGGGTCAGGGGTATCGGGTTGTTGGCGAGGGTGCGCCGCAGCGCCAGAAGGCTTCGCCGGGCTAGCCTGCCCAGCGACCAGGCCCGTTCGTGGGCGAGCCCGGCGGCCTGCATCTCGGCGGCGACGGCCTGGCCGTCAACCGGCGGCACCGCGATGTCGCCGGTGGCGCCGGGTGCCGCGAGCAGCAGGATCTGGTGCGGGTGCTGGGGCAGGTCAGCGGCGAGGCTGCGGTCGGGGAGGAAGAGGATCAGCGGCTGTGGCTGCCGGATCAGCTGGGTCAGGCTGCCGGGATCGGTGACGAACAGCGTCCGGGCGTTGTGCCATTCCGCGGACTCCAACGCGGCGGCTATGAAAGCCCGTGCCTCGTCCGGCCGTAGGTCACCGCCGAGCGAAATCATCTTCCGGCCGGCTTCGAGGGCCTGCCGCAGCAAGACGGCGGCCTGTTCCCGCCCTGCGAGGACAACTCGGGCATCGAGGCGCATCGTTGTTGATGGCAGCCAGGCGCCGGACCACCACTCGCCGGCCGGGCGGACACCGGGCATCGACTTGCCGAGCTGCTCGGCCAGCCATGCGGTGGTGGCGGGCGCGGAATCCAGCCAAATGTGGATCTTGTCGAGGTTGTAGGCCCGTACCTCCTTCCACAGCCCCTCACCGGTCCGTTGCTTCGCCCAACTGGCCGCTTTGGTCCACGGCACCAGGATCGCCTGGACGTAGGTGATGCCGCTGGGGGCCTGACCGTTGGGGCCGGTCGTGCGCTTTTTGTAGTCCTTGTCGGCCTTTGTCTGCCCGCCGCCGACGGACAGCTCCCACACCGACGTGCCGGCCGGTACGAACGGTGTCCCGCCGGTCGCCGCCACCACACCATCGAAGCCGCCGCTGGCGACACCGGAGCCACCGGGCATGTCCAGCTCGGTCACGCCGTCTCCGGTTTCGGCGATCAGCCGGCGTATCAGCAAAGGAAGCGTCGTGTCGAAGCCGGCTGACCCGGCAGCGTGCCGCAGGTCGTCACGGTCGATCGGGGGCCACACAGCCATAGGTCGCAACGTACCGGCAGAGTCCGACATACTGCTGGCGCGATCACAGTGGTGGCCGTCATGTTGGCCATCGGTGCGAACGCCCTCTTCGACCGGCTCGCCATCGGACCCGGGCGGCTGTTACCGCGTCGGCAGTCGGTTCGTCCGCTGACGCGCCTCAAGCGGCGTCGGGTGGATGGCCATTGTTGGCGTACGGGTATCTGCCCTGGGCCAGGGGTGCGCGGTTCGGGCGTACCTAATTCTGCATTGGAACCGGTACGCCGACGGCCGTTAGCGCGCGATCATCCGTCGACCGGGTTGAACTACTTCAGCCACGCCCTTCAGGCGTCCATGTCGGAGGGTTGGCTTAGCCTCGGAGCGGAACCTTCGGTGGCACTAGTGAACTGGCGGGCGCATGTCCAAGGGTGGTCTCGTAGGCGGAGGTTTGTCGGAGCAAGGCGTGAAGGTGCAGCAAATAATCCGGTTTGCCAAGATTGCCTACAACCTCTATGTGGAGCTTGAGGCTGCGCTGGGCCATGCGCCGCAATATTGTGAGAGGGTTTCTGGTTCTCGAGTCCCATCAAATGCACCCCGGGGGAATGTTATAGACGCAAGGGGGGCAATCAAAGAAGCGCTCTTCTCGGTGGCTCAAATTGTGATCGAGGCGAGGGGGGTTGCTGTGGATTGCGAATCTCCGAAAGTTATGTTGAATGTGATTCGGAACAATGCTGACTGGCTCGCCAGGAACTCTCAAGTTCAAGCGGTCTCTAAACTTTTACGCGATATTGCTGAGGCGCCAGAACTATGGCATTTGGCGCACGATGGCGCGTCGGATTGGGTCAAAGCTGGCGCGTGCTCACTGGCGGAGGAGGGGGTGCGGTGTGGGGGAGACCTCTACCAAAATTTTGATGACCGCAGGATCATGTGCGTTCTCTGCGGCGCTGCCGGCGCAGTCGACTGGTGGATTGCGTCTAGCGTAAGAAAGCAGATCCCGTTAGACGCATACGCCATCGCTGAACACCTAGCGGTGAGGTGGCGGCGCCCGGTGGCGGCTGCGCTGATCCGGTCTTGGGCGCGCTCCCCGGAAGCTACGGGTGTCTCGGCGATGCGCGCAGACGGTCAGGCTGGATCTGATGAGAGTGGGCGTTCAGGTAGCAGATACCGGGTCATGTATGACTTGAAAGCGGTGTTGGCGCACGCGGAGCGGGTTTGGGGATGCAGTGAGCAGAATGGCCTGTAGGCGAATTGTGGACGGCCCGCGATGCTCCTCCGGCAGTCTCTTCCGGCGCTCGCGTGGAGCCGAGCCCAAGGTATTCAGGGAACATCCCACTGCTGCCAGTCGATGACCCAGTCGCGCTCGATGTATTCGTCTGGCGATTGCTGCATACCTGACGCGAAGATGAATGTCGCCAAGTCTTCGATGGCCTCGGCGGCTCGGTCGTGGGACTGCTCGTCGTAGATGGAATCGCAGACGACGGTGATCTGTCCCGCCTGTAGCACATGCGTGGCGACACTGTGGCTCGTCACGGCCCGGAGCAGCTTCTTGACGCCGTTACGTAGCAGCGTCTGCTGGTCGGCCGGTACGTTGTGCACCTCGACGTGCCCGCTTTCGAGAACCTTGTCAGCCGCCAGCCGAGCCACAAGTGCGAGGCGGTCATCGGCGGTGGGCTTCGGGAACTGGCGGTCGACCACCGCCATGCATCGTCGGCAGGTCGGCGCGAACGCCGTCTCGCGAAACAGCGAGACGGTGCCACCGTCGCCGCCGATCATCAGCGACCACTCCCGGCCGCACAGGGTTGTCGCCGACCATCGCGGCTCCGCCAAGGCCCGCCGATCGTAGTTAGCGAGCAGCCGTTCCCGATCTGGATCGTTGCTCCGCAGATGGTGTTCCAAGACGGCTGCGCGTCCAGAGCCAGGTGTCTGAGCCGGCGCTGCGAGATGAATCGCCGATCCGCTGGTCACCGTCAACAGCATCGACGTGCCGCCGATGTCGATCGTATTGGTGCCGAACAGCTCGGACATGACGTCGCCCCTCTCCTCGCGGACCCCTAAGGCCGGATGGCGCGGTCGGCCTGGTGTCGCTTCGACCGGGACCGAGCCGTCGGGCGCCTTCAACCCCTGCCGATGAGCCAACCGGATCAAAGTACAAGAAGCTTCGACGGCTGCGCGGCGCCGCCGTCCGACGTATCGCCAGCCCGTAGGCCGCTCCAGGTCGGTGCTGATGCAGCGCGCGGAGGTCAACCGGTCGGTTGTCACCGTCGACGTCGGCGAGGGTATCGTCTGGTGGCTTGGTAGCGCCGGTATCGTGATCCGGTGGGATACCTGGGCGACGGTATGGTGCCATGGGTACGCGCGTATTTTCCCTACCCGGGAAGCCTGCCGATCAGCGCGGACGGGTTCCTCAAGGACCCAGAAGAGCCTTACCCCCGTGCGCAGGCCCAAACCGGCACCCGACTGGTCGACCTGATCGAGCCTGTCATCCTCATCGTGGGCGAGTCGGGCATCGGCAAGACTCAGGCGTTACGAGCTGAACAACGGCGCTTGCAGGACCTAGGCCGCTCGGTCACCTTCATCGACCTCAGTGGCCTCGACGGGCGAGAAGCCGGCGACGACGTGGCCCAGGCCCTGAGGGAGGTAGGCCCGGAGGGCGTTGTCCTCATTGACGGCCTTGACCAGACAAACGGGACTTTTCAGTCGATCGCCCGTGGCGTCCGGAAGGCGCTGATTCGTCACGAGGCGCCCCTGCCGCGGCTTCGCTTCGCAGCGATCACTGGGTCGCAGTGGCCAGTGAGCATCGACCAGGCCCTGCCGGAGGGCCTCGCGCCCTGTGCTGTTTACCAGCTCGCGCCACTGACGGCGGCGCAGGCCCGACAGGCGGCGTCAGTCGATCTGCCCGATCCCGACGAATTCATGCGCCGCGTCGCGAAGTCCGGCATCGGGCCGCTGGCGGCGCACCCTCTATCGCTTCGGCTGGTCCTGCAAGCCCACCGTAAGGGCCAGATGCCCCGCACCCGCGCCGATACCTACCGCAGCGGCATCGCTGGGTTAGTCGATGGACCCGACGACCGGGCTACCGGAAATCGACCGCCGACTGCTCAGATCCTCAAGGCGGCCCGCCGACTGGCTGCGGTCACCGCCCTGTCCGGTACCACGATCGTTCACCGGCAGCCCCGTGCCGACCACACGGGCAGGGTCGTTGACCTTGAGGACATCGCCACCAGTGACATCGCCCTTACTGCCCTTCACGCGGTCATCGACGGCGGCCTGATGCGGGGCAACATTGATGAGCGTTCCTGGTTTCACCGCAGCATCGAGGAGTACCTGTGCGCTGAACAGCTTCAGTCGTTACCGAAGGAATCGGTAGCGGCGTTGCTGGGAAGCCCTGCGATGCCGCAGGTGATCCCACCACAGCTGCTCGGGGTCACGGCGTGGCTCGCCTCCACCGACGACGCCTGGTTCGAGTGGGCTTTGGAGCGACGTTACGAGCTGCTGTTTAACCCCGATCTGCGACACCGCTCCGATGATCAACGACGCCGGCTCGGCGCCACTCTGATCGAGAGTCTGGCCAACGACGCCCCCCCGTACGACCCTGGCGGCACCGAACCGGATCTGGACCGGTTCGGCCTCGACTACACCGGCCTGCTGTATCCGGAACTCGGCGAGGATCTCGCGCCGTTGCTGGCGGCGGGGCAGCCCGCCTGGCGCATCAAGGAAGTCTTGCTGGTCGTCATCGCCAACGGGTTACGCGACCTCGACGCCAACCTCGTTGCCGTGATCGAGGACATCGCGCGGCGCTCAGGCCCCGACGACTACAACGCCGACATTCAGGCCGCCACCTGGGCCGCCATCGCGCTACGCGGCAGCACCGATTCGCACCTCGTCAACCGCGGAACCACGCTGCTACGCGACGGCGGCATCCCCTGGGTTGTCAGAACGGAGCTTGCCCGATGGCTGTGGCCGACCTACCTGACGACCGCTGATCTCCATGCCGCAATACCGCCCGGTGGCCGCAGGGCCGGCGGCAGCGCATTCGCTCGGGCGCTGATCGGCATCATCAACCATGCCGGGGCTATCCCCACCGACCAGGACGCCGACCTGCTGCAGTTCATCGCCACGATGCCGCCCTCTGTTCGCCGCGAGCAGCGCCGACTGGACCACATACCACGCCTAGTCCTGAGGGTGCTCTCCGGCGAACTGAACGATGGCACCAGCTGGGAGCAATCCGTCACGATCACCGCGGCTCTGCTGGACGAGCACGCCCTACCGGACTGGCCAGCCGACGCCCTGCAGCACCTGGACGACGAACGGCGGCGCCGGTTCGCCGCCCACGTGGCCGCCCGCGCGATGGTCAGCAGCGCACACCACCTCGTGAACTCACCACTGACGGGCGCGCAGGACGCCCTCTGGTGGGCGCAGCGCCTGGCTGCCGCCCAAGACCGCGTCGCCGTCAACGACGCCCGCCTCGCCGAGGCAGTACTGTCCTCGATCGCGGCCGCCATCACCAGCCCGGCTCAGCTGCCGGCCGCAACCCGAGCCGCAGCGGCCCAACTGCAGGTCGGGAGCGGCGCCGCGGCGGTGTTCAACCACTACTTCAGCGCCGAAGCCTGCCAGGAACGCACCGCCCCACCACCGCACACAGCGGCCATCCCTCCGCCATTGACCGAGCAGCTCCTGCAACGCGTCGGCGAACTGCTCGGCCACGACGATGACCGCGTACTCGACGTCATCGGCGAGGACGGCCCGGCGAACCTGCAGTGGCACAAGCTGAGCCCTGACCAGCAGGAACAGTTGGCCGATCAAGCGCGGCGGCACATGCTGTCACCGCAGGCGTCCGCCATCACCGCCGACGGCCGGTGTCGGCTCAACGCCGCTCACTCCATCCTGAGCAGACACGACCCGAAGCGCCTGACGGCGGTGACCACCGAACGCTGGCTCGCCTGGCTGCCAACACTGATCGGCGAGCCGGACGTTGCCGGGCTTATCCGCACGGCCATCCACCGGAGCATGGGAGCCGACCCAGTCGCGGCTGAACAGATCGTCGTTGCGGCGCTGACTGAGCCGACTATCGTCTGGCATCTGCACGGGGTACAGACGCCGGCAATCAGTGCAGCCGCTCTTGATCTAGCCGAAGCCGGGAGCGAGGCTGTCGGCGGCCGCCATCTCCGGCACCTGCTGATGATCGGCGCCACCCACCAACCCGATCGAGCGACCCTCATCGCGCGAGGCCTGCTGCGGCAGTACCAATCTGGTGAAGGTGCGGGGCGCGATATTGCCGTTCACGCGGCCGCTGCCCTCGCCGCGATGCCGACACTGTCCGACCACTTCGCCGAGTTCATCGCGGTGCTGCGCAGCGACGCCACGTTCGCCGCAGCCGTGATCAGGAGCGCTGCCAGTGACGGCGGGCTGCGAGCCTGGACCGGTCTCACGCCTGAGCACATCGGCGAGTTGTTCCTCTGGGCCGACACCACGTTCCGGCAGCCCCTCGCCGCGCCTGGCGTTCACATTTCCACCGACCCGGTCCCCGGATTCGCCGACCACCTCGTGGACATCCTGTCCGACCCGCAGCAGCTCGCCCCGACGACGGACCCGCTGCTGCAGGCCAGATCCGCAGTCGCCACACTCCGGCGCCTCGCCGAACGCACCGGCTACGTGTACCTCCGCCAACGCGCGCGCCGCCTGGAGGACACCGCCATCGCCGCAGGCTCTACCGCGTCCGTGACCGAGATCCTCGCGGTCCTAGACACCCCTGAACTACGCCGCGTCCGCACCCGTGAGGAGTTCGTCGAGGTCCTGCTCGGCGCGATCGACAACTTCGCCATTGACGTGCGCCGCGATCGGGCCATGTGCGCGTTGGCGTGGCACCGTCAACGCCCAGGCGGCGAACGGTGGAGCGGCACCTGGGTGCCCAAGGAAGAAAACGAGATCTCCACCTGGCTGACCCGCGAGCTACGACACTACCTGAGGGCCCACATCGCGCTGTTCCGGGAAGTCGAGATCAGTCCCCGTCTCGGCAGCACACCGGCAGACCGGCCCGACATCATCGCCGTCGCCCTGCAGACCACCACCGTCCGTGTCGAACTCAACATCGTCATCGAGGTCAAAGGCAACTGGCACCCAGACGTCACCAAAGCCTTCGGCCCCCAGCTCGCCGACCGCTATCTCACCGGCCCGTTGGGGGGCACCGGCATCTACCTGGTGGCCTACTTCGCCGGCGACGTCTGGGACAGTAGCGATCGGCGATACGGCGAAGCCCAGAGCCGGACCGGCGACAGGACACCGGCCGAACTTCAACAGGCGCTACAGCAGGCAGCGAATGTCGCCGTCACCGCAGGCCGCACCATCGACGTGCGTGTCATCGACTTCTCGCTCGCCACCGGTGATCTCGGCAGCATCACAGGTCACCCTTCCGAGAATGAGCGCCAAGACCGTCGTCCTGCCCTCCGTCCTCGGACCCGCCGCGGAACCCCCACCTTCGACGCAACACCTTGAGCGCCCCGGGCACGACACCCGCAAGCTCCCACCACCCGCGCCGGCATGGGCTGACGTACTCGGCACCGTCGGCTCCGGCACCCCGTTCGTCACCGCCGCGCCTGCTGGAGGCGAGAACCAACAACTCCTTGTCGGCACTCCGACGACCGTCGACCTTGTGCCAGCTCGTGTCGGCTGCTACTCGCCGAGTACGCCGCCGAGTAGCGAGCAGCCATCGCCAACGAAGCCGAGGAAGAAACCCGGCGTGCAGCTGACACGGCCCGCGACATCGCGGCTTAACTGGCGGTAACTGGCGGCCCGCCCGGCCTGGACGTCCTCACGCCAGGACCGGTTGGCCTGCGCGTCACTCTGCCCACCGCGAGGATGCGCGGCCATGTCGGCGGCACATCGCCGCCGGCGCGGCGCCAGACCCAGCGTCATCCGGGCCTCGTCGGGCATGCGGCACCCGTCGGCGATCCGTTCCAGTACCTCGATGGAGGACACCTTCCGGCCGGCGATGATCCGGCTGACGTAACCCTGTTCCAGGCCGACGGCCGCCCCGATCCGCGTCTGACTTGCACCGGTGTGCCGGGCGAGGAGCGGAAACACCGTGCCGATGTCGCGGACGCCCAGCGCGGCGCGCATGTCCTCCCGGGACCACAGCTCCTCGGGAACCTGGGGGTGATCGAGCGGCACAGCGAACCGCGATGTCATCACATGACTACTCATGGTGCCCGCGCTGAAGCCTAGGGGCGGGGTTCGAGCAGGTCGAGCCCGCTCATGCCACCGTGACATGGCCAGCGGACATGGCCGCCGAGTCTGAGCCGGCGGAATCGTTTCGGGCATGCCTTTCGATGCTAAGAATCCACTCATCGAGCCGGCCCCGAGTCGTCTGTTTGCTCTGATGCGGTGGCTGCTCGGGTGGCCCACGCCGTCGCGACCGAGCATCGGTCAGCAACACCAGACGGCCGAGCAGGCGGCGGCCCGGCAGCGGCTACTGGACCAGGCAACCCGGCTACGACAGGTCCCGCCGTCCTGCGAATTGAGGCGAGGAGCGCCGACCGGGCCGCGCCGGCAGAACAGACAGGCACCCGGGAGCCGTCAATGAGCCGCCGTACCGGCGGCGACCGTGGCCGGTCGGCTCTTGGCAGCCAGCGCGTCTCGTATGACGAGTACCTGTCGGTGACCGCCCTGACCCTGGCTCAGCGACACCGTCCCGTCTGGTCTTGGAGGAACTGGCGGCGCGTGTGCCGACGTGGCCGGTCGGCTCTTGGCAGCCAGCGCGTCTCGTATGACGAGTACCTGTCGGTGACCGCCCTGACCCTGGCTCAGCGACACCGTCCCGTCTGGTCTTGGAGGAACTGGCGGCGCGTGTGCCGATGCGGAGCCGACTTGCCCTTCCACGTCCGACACCGCGTTCCAGTCAATCGTGGCCACTGGCCCCAGGACGGTGAGCGGTGAACGACGGCCAGGAGCAAACGATCGTCGCGGTACACGTTCGAGGAGTCGACGGCATGTGCGTCGGCTGCCGGGCGTGGTGGTCGCGGCTGACGCCGTACCCGTGCTGGCAGACGGATTGGGCGCCCAGTCGGCAGGCCCGGACGATCACCGTGCGTTTCCTCGGCGGTGTGCGGTGACCGCCCACGGTCCCGTTACGCCGACCTGGACGTGCGGCGGCTGCGGTGCCGACTGGCCCTGCCAGACGCGGCGGCGGGAGCTGCGAGCGGAGTACGACCGCGCCCCGGTGTCGCTCGCCCTCTACCTGGCCGCCCAGCTCGTCGACGCCGCCCAGGACCTGGCCCACGTCCCCGCCGGAAACCTGCACCACCGGTTCCTCGGCTGGACCCGATGAGCATCCTGCGACCCGGCGACGAGAAGTTCCACTACAGCGATGGCTCCCACAAGTGGATCCCGCCGAACCCGGACTACGACCAAGAGGTGTGGGACGAGCAGGTCCGCCAGCACAAGCAGGGCCACCTGAGAAACGAGCGTCCGAAGGCCCGCATCCGGCCCCTCGTCTGAGGCCAGCAGTACAGCAGCGAAGTACAGCAACCGTGCCAGCCGAACCAGCCCGAGAAGCGCGCCAGCAGGCCGAATGACCTCGCACCGCACCCGATTCGGCCGGCTCGCCGGCACCCCGCGGGCTCGGGGTTCGAGTCCTTGGCGGCGCACCAACGAGATAGGAACGGCCGGTGGCCGACTTGCCGCTGCTGACGCACGTCTGGCGAGTCGTGTTCGAGCGCGGGTCCCGGAGGGTCACGCTGCCCCGCGCTGCTACAGGGCTAAGTTCCACGGTCGTCGCTTCGCCCCGCTCGGCCCGCCCGGCTTCCCCGATCACCCCGGGACCGAACTTGTGCTCATCGGCGCCGCTCACGACGCGTCCGAAGAGCTGAAAATCGACCTGGACGCGGAGGTCGAGCGCGCGGCGCGGAGCACCATCTTCGGGGATCTGCCAATCGGCCGCCGGGAGCCCGGTCACTCCGCTGTTCTGCGGCGGGGGCCTGAGTCCGGCGTCAGCGGTCCGGACTGCCCGCCGGCGCCATCACTCGCAACGCGTTCGCATCCACGGCGACCCGAATCGGCGTCGTCCCGCACAACTCGCCGTCGACCTCGAAGCGTGCCGGCCGGTCGGTCTCCAGCCAGAGCTCGTCCACGGCGAGGAACGGCTCCTCGTGCAGGGTGCGGCGGTGGCCGGTCGCGGCGTTGCGGACGGTCGCGCGGACCAGGCCGCGGCGGGTCGCCCCGCCGACCGGGTACGCCACCAGCAGCCGGTCGTCGGCGTCGGCGTCGGCGGTGATCGGCCGGCCGGCGTGGAAGCCGCCGTTGGCGACGTAGAGCTGGTGGGTGAGGAACTCGTAGGCGGTGCCGCCGGCGCGGACGGTGGCGCGCAGCGGCCGGTGCCCGCCGAGCAGCGCCAGCGCCGTCAACGGGTACGCCAGCCGGCCGGAGATCCGCTTCAGCCGGGGCGGGGTCCGGCGCATGATGTCGGCGGAGAGGCCGACGCCGAGCTGGTTGGTGAAGCGCATCCCGCCGGCGATCCCGAGGTCGACGTCGATCACCGTGCCGTCGGTGAGGACCGCGACCGCGTCGTCGAGGTCCAGCGGGAGGCCGATTGTCCGGGCGAAGTTGTTGGTGGTGCCCAGTGGCAGCGCGCCGAGCGCGATGTCCCGGTGGGCGAGCAGCCGCGCGGCGGTGCTGAGCGTGCCGTCGCCGCCGCCGGCGACGAGGAGGTCCGGCCCCAGGTCCGCGGCGGCGGCGATGCTCTCCTCGAGCTGCCCGGGCCGGTGCACCGGGTACGTGCCGAGCAGGTCGAAGCCGGCCGTGGTCAGTCGGATCCGGGCTCGCTCGAAGTTCTCCTGGCCGCGGCGGGAGCGGGCGTTGATGACCAGCGCCGCTCTTCGGTCCCGCCGGATGGCCGCGGTCAACTCCTGCTTCGTCCGCATGAGGCCCGACCCTATCGCCCCGCCGTCCCGCCGCCCGCCCGCCTCGGGTTACCGGTCCTGCAACTCCGGGTACGGCCGAGGCGCGGTGCGCGCCCCAGCGCCGTCGGGGCCTTGTCCCACCGGGGTCGGCAGGGTGGCGGCGCGGCGCGTACGTCGACCGGGGCCCTGGTCAGCGTCCGGTGAACGTCGCCTGGCCCGGCCCGTCGGTGAGGAACGAGCGCACCGCGTTGCGGAGGTCCTCGGTGCGGTAGAGCTCGGCGGCGATCTCCGTGACGTGCCGGTCGGCCTCGGACACGCCGCCGGCGGCGAAGTGGTCGAGCACCCGCTTCGTGGCGGCGTGGGCGCGGGTCGGCCCGGCGGCGAGCCGCGCGGCGAACTCCCGGGCCGCCTCGTCGAAGCCGTCGTCGGGCAGGACCCGGTTCACCACGTTCCAGCGCTCCAGCACCGAGGCCGGATACCGCTCGCCGGTCATCACGAACTCCTTGGCCCGGCCCACCCCGGCGCGCGCGGCGAGCCGCTGGGTGCCGCCCATTGTGGGTGTCAGCCCGACCACCCGCTCCACCAGGCCGAAGCTGGCCCGCTGCGCGGCGAGGATGATGTCGCAGGCCACCGCCACCTCGAACGCCCAGGTCAGGCAGAGGGCGTGCGCGGCGAAGACGGTGGGGAACTCGTAGGCGGCGATCCGCTGTGGCAGCGTCAGCATCCGGTCGAAGAGCACCTTCGCCTGCTCCGGCGACTGCTGCGCCTCAAAGAGGCTTACGTCCACGCCGGCGCTGACCACCCGCCCGTCGAAGCGGACCAACAGGGCGCGGGTGTCGCCCGGCAGCCCGTCGAGCGCCGCGTCGATCCGCTCGTGCAGGTCGAGGGTGTAGAGGTTGAGCGGCCCGGCGTCGACGGTCAACACGGCCAGCCCGGAGGGCTCGACCTCCAGGCGCGTCAGGGCTGACGGTTCGGTCACCGGCGCAGCCTAGCCGGGGCGGCGGGCGGCGGCCGAAGGGCACGGACGTCAACTATGGAACGAGTGCGCGCCCAGCTCCCACCGGCGCAGGTCCGTCGAGGACCGCTGCGCCCTCATCCGCGCGATGTTCTCCCGCACGTGGCGCAGGTGCAGCGAGAACGCCTCCGGGTTGGCGCCGCCCCACCGCGCGAAGATCTCCTCGGCCTCGGCGTTGGCCTGCAACGCCTCGGCGCGGCGGTCCAGCCGCCACAGGTAGCCGCTCAGGTTCGCCAGCACCGCGGCCAGGTCCAGTTCGAACGCGACCGCGTTGACCCGGACGAGGTCGCGATAGATCCGCACCGACTCCTCCGCGGCGTCCACCGCTGCCGGCAGCTGTACCAGGTCGGCCTGCCGCAGCCCTACCGTGTTCAGCGCCAGCGCCAGCTCGGGCAGGTAGATCGACGGCTGGTCGTCGCTGAGCCGGCGCCAGATGTGCACCGCCCGGCGGACGGTGGCCAGGGCCGACCATCCCGCGCCCAGCTGCGCCTCGATCACGGCCAGGTTGGTCAGCGCTCCGGCCAGGCTCACCTGCACCGCCGGGGAGCCGGGGCCGTCGCGGAACACCTCGACCGCGCGCCGCGCCGCCACCTCGGCCTCCTCGTGCCGGCCGACGTTCGACAGCCGCACCCCGAGGTTGTCGAGCGTCTCCGCCAGCGCCCACCGGTGCGTCTCCGCCTCGGCGCCCCCGCCGTCGGCGAGCGGGGTGAGGATCCCGACCGCCCGCTCGACGCTGACCAGCGCCTCCGGGTAACGGCTCAGCGCGGCGAGCCGGTAGCCGCGCAGGTGCAGGGCCTGTGCCAGCAGGGCGCGGCGGCCGGGGGAGGGGTCCCCGTCTACCGCCTCCTGGCCCGCCGTCACGGCCTTGTCGATCTCGTCCAGGGCCGCCTCGCGGTCCCCGGCGTTGGCCAGCCGGCGCCCGTAGGCGAGGTGTAACCGCGCCAGCTCGACGGGGGCGTCGCAGCCGGGCAGCCGGTGCCGGACGAGCCGGGCCATGATGTCGCAGGCCACGTTGTCGAAGTCGACGTCCCGTCCCGGCGGCAGGAACGGCTCGACCGCGGCCAGCAGCGCGACATCGGCGTCGGGCAGGTCGACGATCGTGGCCAGGACGGCGCCGCCGGCGGCGGTGGCGAGCCCCGGATCGGCGCGCAGCGCCGGCAGGAGCACCGTGGTGGCGACGTGCCGCCAGGCGGCCGCCACCTCCGTCAGGACCGTGAGCGTGGCCGCCCGGACCCGGGGCGCCGCCGCGGGCGGCACGCCTTCCGCCCGGAGCAGGGCGCGGGCCGTCCCGCCCGCCCACGGCCGGGGAGCGTGGGACGGCCAGGGGTGACCGGGCAGGGCCAGTGCGAGGTACGCCTCGGCGAGCCGGTCGGGTTGCAGCGGTTCCAGCACAAACCCAGGGTCGCGGGGCGGGTAGCAGGTCGCGTGGTCGACCAGCAGCACCTCGGTCCACGCCGGGTCCACGCCGGCGCAGGCGAGGATCTCCCGCCCCAGCTCGTACGGCGCCGGGCCGGTCAGCGTCGCGGCGAAGACCGCCCGGTCGAGGTGCTCGGGTGGGCTGGTGGTGGCGGCTCCGGCGAAGAGCTGCTGCCAGTGCCCGACCTCCCGGTCGAGCAGGTAGCCGTACCGGTCCACCGGGGTGGACGGCGGGGCCGGTCCGGCGCCCCGGCTGGCGTCAACGGCCACCAGCGCCGCCAGCTGTACGGTCAGCGCGGTCTCGTACGCCGGGTCGGTCAGGTCCGGTGTGGGCACCTCGGCGAGCCGGGCCCCCGGGATCAGCTCGGCGAAGCGCGCGGCGGCCGTCCGGAAGAGCAGTTCCCGGGTGTCCGGGTCGACCGCCAGCGGGGCCAGCTCGCGCTCGCCGGTCGACACGCCGATCGTGCCCAGCCAGTGCCGCAGTGCCCGCCACCAGTAGCCCTGGGACCGGGCCAGCACCAGCACACGCACCGGGCCGTCGCGGTGCAGCCGCGGGTCGGTGAACAGGGCCCGCAGGTCGGCGGCGGGCCACCGGTCGCCGTAGTCGACGACCACCAGCAGCCCCGCCGGGCCGCGGGGTGGACCGGCGGCCGTGGTCGGCTCCGGTGCGCCCGGGTCGCGGTGGGCCCGCAGCACCGCCCAGCCGTTCGTCCGGGCGGTGGCCGCGAACCGGTCCGCCAGGCGGGTCTTGCCCTGGCCGCCCGCCGCGTGGATCAGCAGTGCCGACCGGTCCGGAGTGGCGCCCACCCCGGTCAGCCACTG
This sequence comes from Micromonospora psammae, assembly GCF_036902725.1. Lineage (NCBI taxonomy): Bacteria > Bacillati > Actinomycetota > Actinomycetes > Micromonosporales > Micromonosporaceae > Micromonospora > Micromonospora psammae. The sequence continues at coordinate 34,690 of NZ_JBAKHM010000036.1, forward strand.
CTCCAACGACCGTCGCTCGGCGGACCGGCCCACGAACGGGACCACCCGGTGCCGCGCGTCGAGCAGTTCGGCGAGCCGCAACCCCTCCGCCGCGCGCGGCGCCTCGGCGGTCGGGGCGGTGAGCCGGTACTGCGGCAGGCCGACGAGGACGTTGCCCTCGACGTATCCGGAGACCGCGACGCTGCCCGGTGCGCCGGCCCACGCCCCGCCGGTGTTGGTGACGACGTACCCGGACGGGGGGTGTCCGTCGAACCGGTCGCGGGTCATCGGTCGCGGCGGCGGATACCGGTGATCGCCTGCCCGCCGCCGCTGGCCTCGGCGTCGCCGGTCGCGGAGACGTCGAGGGTGGCCGAATCGTCGGCGGGCGCGTCGATGCCGGAGGTGGCGTAGCTTCCCGCCTCGGCGGTCGCCCGGCCGGTCGATTCGGCCCGGCCGCCGGCCCGGCGGGCGGTGACGGCCGCCCAGACTGCCACCCCGACGCTGGCGACGGCCGCCAACGCCGACACGGCCGTCGCGAGCCGGTCGGCCGACTCCCACCGCAGCACGACGAACGTGGTCGCGAGCGCGGCGACGACGACGCCCGTGACCGACAACACCAGGTGAGGGGTCAACTTCACACCGTCATGGTCGCCGCCGCGACGGTGGCCCGGTATCCACCGCTCGGCCGCATGATTGGCCGTCCGGGCGCGGTGGCGGATGCCCGCCGGGCCGCCGGCCGCCACGTCGGCGGCCCGGCCGGTCGGGGCGTGTGGCACCGGAGGCCCCGTGGTCCGTACAGTTCCCGGGTCGGTCGGTGGGTCGACCCAGTGGACGAGGACGAGACGGTAGTGGCAATGACGGTGGACAACGTCGCACGATCAGGTCGTAACGGGGACCCGGTGGGCATCGACCGGGACCGGTTGCAGACCTGCCTGGACGTGTTCGAGGCGCTGGAGGCGTTGCCGCCCGAGCACCCGGACGTGGTGCGGGTGCAGCGCGCCACCGCGAAGCTGTACAAGATGATCAAGCAGCGGCGGCGTGAGGAGCGGCGCGACGCCGTCCTGGCCCACGACCGGGCCGTGACGGCCGCCACCGCCACCGGCGCGCCGGGCCGGATCGACGACGAGACGCGCGGCATCCCGCTCGCCTCGCCCACCGCGGGCGCCACCGCCGGCACCCTGATCAATCCGCGCGGCTGCTACATCTGCAAGGAGCGCTACCGCGAGGTGGACGCCTTCTATCACCAGCTCTGCCCGACGTGCGCCGCGCTGAACCGGGCCCGCCGCGACGCCCGCACCGACCTGACCGGCCGGCGGGCGCTGCTGACCGGCGGCCGCGCGAAGATCGGCATGTACATCGCGCTGCGGCTGCTGCGCGACGGCGCCCACACCACGATCACCACCCGGTTCCCGCACGACGCGGTCCGCCGGTTCACCGCGATGCCCGACAGCGCGGACTGGCTGCACCGGCTGCGGGTCGTCGGCATCGACCTGCGCGACCCGGCCCAGGTGGTGGCGCTCGCCGACTCGGTCGCCGCGCAGGGGCCGCTCGACATCCTGATCAACAACGCCGCGCAGACCGTACGCCGCAGCCCCGGCGCGTACGCCCATCTCGTCGCCGCCGAAGCGGCGGCCCTGCCGGACGGGCCGCTGCCGGAGCTGCTCACCTTCACCGGCCCCGCGAGCCGGGGTGACACCGCGGCGCTGCCGGAGGGCACCCCGACGTCGCCCGCGCTCACTCCACACGCCCTCACCGCGCTGGCGTTGACCAGCGGCTCGGCCTCGCCCGAGCGGATCGCGGCCGCCACCGCCGTCGACGCGGGCGGCCTGACCCCGGACCTCGCCCCGGTCAACAGCTGGGTGCAGCGGGTGCACGAGGTCGACCCGGTCGAGCTGCTGGAGGTGCAGCTCTGCAACGTGACCGCGCCGTTCGTCCTGGTCAGCCGGCTGCGACCGGCCCTGGCGGCGTCGCCCGCAGGCCGCGCGTACGTGGTGAACGTGTCGGCGATGGAGGGCCAGTTCGCCCGGGGCTACAAGGGGGCGGGGCACCCGCACACCAACATGGCCAAGGCGGCGCTGAACATGCTGACCCGCACCAGCGCCGAGGACATGCGCGCCGACGGGATCCTGATGACCAGCGTCGACACCGGGTGGATCACCGACGAGCGCCCGCACCCGACGAAGATGCGGCTGGCCGACGAGGGCTTCCACGCGCCGCTGGACCTGGTCGACGGAGCGGCCCGGGTGTACGACCCGATCGTCCGTGGCGAACAGGGCGAGGAGCTCTACGGCTGCTTCCTGAAGGACTACGCCCCCTGCGCCTGGTGACCCGTCCGGGGTGGCTGGTCGCGGGAGCCGCCCACCCGCCCGTCCCCGCCGGGGCCGATCGGTGCCCCGACCGGCCCGGCGGTGCGCCGTCGGCGGCGTACGGCGAGGTGCAGCGCGACCAGCGGCGCCACCCCGGCCGGGTACCAGGCCAGGTCCACCGGATCGAACTGCACTCCCAGCGCCAGCCGCGCGGCCACGCTGCGGGCCGACAGCTCCGCCGGAATCCCCGTCAGCTGCGCGCACTCCATCAGCCAGCAGAACACCACCGCGACGAGCCCGGCGGGCAGCGGCGCCAGGCGGGGCCGGACGAACAACACCCCGGCCCACACCATGGACGCGTACAGGGCGGTGCCGGAGTGCTGCCGCAGCGGCCCGTCGTCGACCGCCCGGATCGCCAGTGCGACACCCAGGAACAGCGCCGCCGCCAGTGGGGTGAGCAGCCGCACCGTCCTCGACGTGATCGACATTCGGTCGATGCTAGCCGCCGATCGCCCAACGCCCGCTCAGGCGACCCGGGGCGGCGGCACGACCGGCAGCGCGGCCCGGCGCGCCGTACCGGAGATGTCGCCGGTCCGGACGACCTCCGTCGCCTCCACCGGCGCCGCGCACCCGGCGGCGGCCCCGGTCCCGGGCCCGTCGGCCGGTGCGGCGGCGGCGATCTCGATCGCGGTGAGCAGCTCCCGTAGCCGCCCGACGTCGTCGGCGGCGAGCCGGAAGGAGCCCCGGCAGTGGGCCCCGCTCCACAGCGACAGCACCACGGCGCCGCGCTCGGGGTGGTAGCTGACCCGCATCGTCCGGTCCTCGCCCCGGGTGTCGGTGAACAGGTCACCGAAGCTGGGCATCGGTAGCACCTCTCCCATCTCCCCAGGATGCCCGACGGCGGCAGCGCGCGGAAGGCGCGGCGAGTGGGGGACGGGCGGGCTACAGGTCGCTGAAGGGCCGGGCGTACGCGAACTCGCCCCGGATGTCCGGCTCCCAGGCGCTCAACGTCCGCGCCATGAAGTACGCCGGCCCCCACGGACCCGGCGGGGTCACGCCCAGGTCCACCGCCGGCACGAACCCGAAGCGGGGGTAGTACCCGGGGTGCCCGAGCAGCACGACCAAGGGTACGGCCAGCGCGTCGGCGGCGCCGAGCACCGCGTGCATCAGCGCGGAGCCCACCCCCCGACCCTGCCACGCCGGCAGCACGCCGAGCGGCCCGAGCCCGACGGCGACGGGCGCACCGCCCACGGTGCCCCGGGTGGCGACCACGTGCCCGACGACCGTCCCGTCGGCGGCGACGGCGACGAGGGAGAGGGCGGGCAGCCAGCCCTCGTCGGCGCGGAGCGCGTCGACCAGGCCGGCTTCCACGGGTACGGCGTCCGGGGCGTCCGCCTTCGCGAAGGCGGCGACGTGCACGGCGCGGACGGCGTCGACGTCGGCGGGGGTCTCTCGTCTGATCAGCATCGGTCGGAGATCCTGCCGCAGCCGGCCGGCGGCGGCCACCGGTTTCCGCCGGCCGGCGTGGCGATGAGCCTGGCCCGGGTCAGCCCTGGGCGGTGGCCGACGGGGTGGCGCTGCCGCCCTGCGGCGCCTCGCCGGTCATCAGCCGGGCGATCTCGGCCCGGTCCGCCGCCGACGGCAGCCCCCACTCCGGCCGGTACCCGTAGACCTCGCGCAGCGGGGTGGAGGCGGTCCGGCCGTCCAGGATCTCCACCGCGTCGGTGTCGATCAGGCCGGGGTGCTCGACGCCGCACGCCTCGGCGACCTTCACCAGGTCCCGCCGCAGGGTGCGGAGGTAGTTGGCGGCGCGCACGGACTTGAGGGTGGGGTCGAGGCCGCGGGCCAGCCACGGGTTCTGGGTGGCCACGCCGGTGGGGCAGGTGTCGGTGTGGCACTTCTGCGCCTGGATGCAGCCGATCGCCAGCATCGCCTCCCGGCCCACGTTGACCATGTCGCAGCCCAGCGCGAAAGCCACGATCGCGTTGTCGGGCAGGCCCAGCTTGCCGGCGCCGACGAAGACCACCTGCTCGTGCAGGTCCTTCTCGGCAAAGGTCCGGTAGACCCGGGCAAAGCCCTGCTGGAACGGCAGCGACACCGAGTCGGTGAAGATCAGCGGCGCGGCGCCGGTGCCGCCCTCGCCGCCGTCGACGGTCACGAAGTCCACGCCTCGGCCGGTGTCGCGCATCAGCGTGGTCAGCTCGTCCCAGAAGCCGAGGTCGCCGACGGCGGACTTGATGCCGACCGGCAGCCCGGTCTCGGCGGCGAGCAGCTCCACCCAGTCGAGCAGGCTGTCGCAGTCGGAGAACTCGGCGTGCCGGGACGGGCTCACGCAGTCCTTGCCCTGCGGGATGCCCCGGGTCGCGGCGATCTCCGCGGAGACCTTCGCCCCGGGCAGCAACCCGCCGAGGCTGGGCTTCGCGCCCTGGCTGAGCTTCACCTCTAGCGCCCGCACGGGGGCGCCGGCGACCAGCTCCTTGAGCTTGTCGAGGCTGAACCGGCCGCGGGAGTCCCGGCAGCCGAAGTACGCCGTGCCGAGCTGGAAGACCAGGTCACCGCCGTTGCGGTGGTACGGCGACAGCCCGCCCTCGCCGGTGTTCTGCAGGCAGCCGGCGAGCGCCGCGCCCTTGTTCAACGCGGTGATCGCGTTGCCCGACAGCGAACCGAAGCTCATCCCGGAGATGTTGACCACCGACTCGGGTCGGAACGCGTGGGCGCGGCCCCGCGCGCCGCCGAGCACCTTCGCCGCGGGCAGCCGTACGTCGTGTCCCGCCGTGGGCGCCGACGGCGGCACCGCCCGGCCGAAGGTGCGGTGCTTGATGATCGGGTAGCCGGGCGTGTACTCGATGTCGTTGTCCGTGCCGAAGCCGAAGTAGTTGTTCTCCTGCTTCGCCGAGGCGTAGATCCAGCGCCGCTGGTCGCGGGTGAACGGCCGCTCCTCGTTGTTGCCGGCGACGATGTACTGCCGCAGCTCCGGCCCGATCGCCTCCAGCAGGTAGCGGGCCCGCCCGATCAGCGGGAAGTTGCGCAGCAGCGCGTGGTCGCGCTGGAGGACGTCGCGCACGGCCAGGCCCGCGACGGCGGCGGCGACGACGGGTACGGCTCGACCGGTCCAGTTCATGCCCGGCACTCTTTCCGGTCCCGCCGCCGCCCAAACGGAAGCGGCGCGCGCGGTGGCGTCGATCCAGGGCCCCTGCCGTGCCGGCGGCGTCGGCAGGGGGCGCGGCCCTCAGCTCTGGGGCTGGGAGATGTTGACCATCCAGCCGACGCCGAAGCGGTCCTCGCACTGGCCGAACTCGTCGCCCCACATCTGCTTTTCCAGCGCCAGCGCCACGATGCCGCCCTCGGAGAGCCGCTGCCAGTAGCCGCGCAGCTCGTCGGCGTCGTCACCGCTGAGGCTGATCGTGTTGCCGTTGCCCCGCCGCAGCTCCACGCCGGGTGGCAGGTCCGAGGCCATCAGCACGTGCCCGCTGGTGGTGCGGAGCAGGGCGTGCATGACCTGGTCGGCGAGCGCCGGGTCCTCGGTGCCGAACTCGCCGAACGTGGTCAGGTGAAGGTCACCGCCGAACACCTGCTGGTAGAACTCCATCGCCTCGCGGGCGTTGCCGGCGAAGGCGAGGTACGGGTTGAGCTGCGACGTCATTGCCGCCCCCTCGTCGTAGGTCGAGGACATCGTCGCACCGCAGCGGGGTGACGTCGGGGCGTACGCGCCGGAAAGACAGCCGGCGGGTTCAGCGCCGTTCCAGCGCGCCCCGGTCCACCCCGCCGACCCGCGCCGCCCGCCGCGCGTCGCGCTCCGGGGCTCCCGTGGCGGTGCCGCTGTCCACCGCCGGGCTGCCGGCGGCGAGCCGGAAGTCGCCGTCGCCGGGGTCGACGAACCGGGGGTCGGCCGAGGTCAGGGCCCGGTCGGTGACGCCGAGGGTCCGCCCGACGAGCAGGTTGTGGTCGAAGGTGACCCCGGTGGAGCGGGACAGCGCGGCGGCGGGGCTGCCCGGGCCGGCGACCACCACGCTGTTGGCCACCCGGACGTCCCGGCACTCGGTGACCGTCAGGTCGATCTCGATGTCGGGGTGGGCGGCGTTGCGGTAGAGGGTGTTGTTGACGACGTCGACGTGGGCGGCCCGGTAGACGTTGACGCCCCGGCCGCCGTTGCGGTACGAGATGTTGTTCTCCACCAGCGTCCGCCCGGTGTAGGGGGTCTGGAACAGCGGCGCGCCCCGGACGTCCCGGTTGTCGTTCGACTCGACGATGATCCCGTTGCCGTCCTGGATCCTGCCGGTGGCGGCGGCCGGCACGAGGTTCTGGTTGTCGTGGCTGACGTTGCCCCGGACGATCATCTTGACGCCGGTGCCGGCGTCGGAGTTCCAGCTGCTGTGCACCGAGATGCCGCTGCCGGCGTACGGCGACCACCAGGCGTTGCGGGCGGTGACGTTGTGGGCGATCGTCACGTGGTCGGCGAACTGGGCCGAGATGCCGTTGAGCGTGCAGTCGGTCATGGTGTTGCCCCAGACCACCACGTGGTGCGGGCGTCGCGGGGTGGGGGCGTTCCTCAGCTCGCTCACGGACAGGCAGCTGGTGGAGAGTGCCGGGTCGGTGACGTCGCCGCGCCGGGCCGCGGCCCGCTGCGCCGCGGTCAGCTCCTCGCGCAGCCCGGTGATGGTGAAGCCGGAGACGGTGACGTAGGAGGCGTGCACCCAGATGCCGTGCCAGGCGGTGGCCCGGACGACCGGGCGGGCCCCGGGATAGGCGGCCCAGGTGATCCACTTCTGCGGGGTGCCGGAGCGTTCGATCGCCACCACCGCGAACCGGTCGGGCTCGCGGTACTCGCCGTCGTCGACCAGCACCGTGTCGCCGGGTTCGGTCAGCGCGGCGGCCCGGCCCAGCGTCCGCAGCGGCCGTTTGCGGCTGCGCCCACTGTTGCCGTCGTCGCCGGTGCCGGAGACGTACAGGTAGCGGCCGGTGGTGGGCGGCAGCTGCCCGGCCGGCCAGGTCGGCCCGCCGATCCCGGCGCCCGCCGCCGGCCCGGCGGGCACGGTCGCGGGCGGGCGGGGCCGCGCCGACGGCGACAGCGACGGCGTCGGCGCGGCGGTCGGGC
>NZ_JBAKHM010000037.1:0-41052 GCF_036902725.1 Micromonospora psammae
GGCGGGCCGGCGGGCGTCGTCCGCCTCCGGGCCGCCGGCGGCGGCCTCCGGGCCGCCGTCGGTCGCGGCCGGAGCACCGTCCACCGCGGCCGGACCGCCCCGGCGCTGCGCCCGGCGCTCGCGCAGGGACTCCTTGGTGCGCTCCACCATGGTGTAGAGCGTCGGCACCAGCACCAGGGTCAGCAGCGTCGAGCTGAGCAGACCGCCGATGACCACGATCGCCAGCGGCTTCGAGATGAAACCACCCTCGCCGGTGAGCCCCAACGCCATCGGCAGCAGCGCGAAGATGGTGGCGACCGCGGTCATCAGGATCGGGCGCAGCCGGCGCCGGCCACCCTCGACCACCGCCTCGGCCACGCCCATCCCCTGCGCCCGGTACTGGTTGATCAGGTCCAGCAGCACGATCGCGTTGGTCACCACGATGCCGACCAGCATGAGCACGCCGATCAGCGCCGGCACGCCCAGCGGGGTGCCGGTGGCCAGCAGCAGCCCGATCGCGCCGGTGGCGGCGAACGGGATCGAGATCAGCAGGATCAGCGCCTGGGTGAGGCTCCGGAACGTCGCCACCATGATGAGGAAGACGATCGCGATCGCCGCCAGCACGGCCAGCCCCAGGTCACCGAAGGCCTCCTCCTGGTCGGCGCTGACGCCGCCCACCTCGAACGTCGCCCCCGCCACGTCGATGTCGTCCAGCCGCTTCTGCAGCTCCTGGGTCGTCGCGCCCAGGTTGGCGCCGGTGGCCGTGCCGGTCACCGAGACGCTGCGCTCGCCGTCGATCCGGGTGACCTGCTGCGGCCCCTCGGCCTGGACCACGTCCGCGATGTCGTCCAGCTTGACCGACCCGACCGGCAGGGCGCGCAGCTGCTCCACCGTCGTCGGCGGCGTCGCGGAGGTACGCAGCACCACGTCCCGCTGCCCGCCGTCGAGCGCCACCTGACCCAGCGGGGCACCCCGGTACGCCTGCGCCACCAGCTGCCCGACCGCGGCCTCGGTCAGCCCGGCCCGCGCGGCGGCGACCCGGTCGACGGTCACGTCCACCCGCGGCACCCGCGCGGCCAGGCTGGTGGAGACGTCCTCGACGTCCGGCGTGCCGGCCATCGCCGTACGGGCCGCCTCCGCGGCCCGGGCCAGCGCCTCGGGATCGGTGGCCTGGACGACCACCTCCAGCTGGTTGGCGGACGCGCCGCCCTCACCGCCGCCGAAGCTGAGCTCACCGGCCTCCGGGCCGAGGGTGTCGAACTCGCGGCGCAGGATCTCCCGCATCTCCTTGGCGTCGGTGTCGCCACCGAGCGCCACCGACCAGGTGGCGACGTTGTTGCCGCCGCCGCCCTGCCACGGGTTGTCGCCACCGCCGGCCGTGACCTGGTACGTCTCGACGCCGTCGGTGCGCTCCAGCACCGCCTCCACCCGGCGGGCCGCCTGGTCGGTGCCGGCCAGACCGGTGCCGGCCGGCAGCTCCTGGGTGATGTTCAGGGTGTCCTGGCCCGAGTCGTCCAGGAAGTTGGTCTTCAGCTGGCTGGCCAGCCCGAAGGTGCCGAGCAGCACCAGCACCCCGAGCCCCACGGTGATCCACCGGGTCGCCCGGGTACGGGTGGCGAACCCGATGGCCGGCAGGTACGCCCGCTGCAACGGGCTGCGCAGCTCCTTCTCCTCGGCGGCGCGGCGGGCCGCGGCGTCGTCCACCCCGCCCCGCGGCGGCTTGAGGAACCAGTACGCCAGCACCGGGATCACGGTCAGCGACACCAGCAGCGAGGCGAGCAGGGCCACCGTCACGGTGATCGCGAAGGGCGCGAAGAGCTGCCCGACGAAGCCGCCGACCAGCGCGATCGGGGCGAAGACGGCGACCGTGGTCAGGGTCGACGCGGTGACCGCGCCGGCCACCTCGCGGACCGCGCCGAGGATCGCGTCGCGCTTCGGCTCGCCGTACTCCAGGTGTCGTTTGATGTTCTCCAGCACGACGATCGAGTCGTCGACCACCCGGCCGACCGCGATGGTGAGCGCGCCGAGGGTGAGCAGGTTGAGCGAGTAGTCGCCGATCCAGAGAGCGATCAGCGCCACCACGACGGAGAGCGGGATGGAGACCGCGGTGACCACCGTCGAACGGATCGACAGCAGGAAGACGAGGATGACCACGACGGCCATGAGCAGGCCGAGCAGCCCCTCCGTGGTCAGGCTCTCGATCGACTTCTCGACGAACGGGGCCTGGTCGAAGACCACGGTCAGCTCGCTGCCCGAGGCGGACTTCAACTCGGCGAGCCGGTCCCGGATCTCGTGCGAGATCTGCACCGCGTTGCCGTCCGGGGCCGCGGTGACCGCGATGCCGAGGCTGTCCTGGCCGTTGGTCCGGGTGATCGCGGTGGCCGGGGCGAGCTGCTGCTCGACGGTGGCCACGTCGCCGAGCCGGACCGGCGCCGCCTTGGGCCCGGCCGGGGCGAGGACGATGCCGCGCAGGTCGTCGAGAGTGGCGATCGGCGTGCCGACCTGCACGGGCAGCGCCCGGGTGCCGTCGACGACCGTGCCGGCCGGCACCGCGACGCCGTTGGTCTTCAGCGCGGTGCCGATCGCGGTCGGCGAGAGCTTCGCCGCGGCCAGCTTGGCCACGTTCGGGGTGACCACCACGATGTCGTCCCGGGTGCCGGTCACCTCCACCGTCCGGACGCCCTCGATCGCCTCCAGCTCCGGTACGACCGTGTCCCGCAGCCGCTCGGCCAGCGCCCCCTGGTCGGACCCGCCGGCCGCGGCGAGCACCACCGCGGGCAGGTCGTCGGTGCTGCCGGCGAGGACCTGCGGGTCGACGTTCTCCGGCAGCTGCGCGTCGATCCGGCTCAGCGCGGTCTGCATCTTGTTGACCACGTCGTCCAGGTCGGTGCCGAACGCGTACTGCACCTGGATGGTGGTCAGTCCCTCCCGGGAGGTGGAGGTGAGCTTCTCCAGCCCCGGGATGCCCTGGAGGGCGTTCTCGATCGGCTCGGTGACCTGCGACTCGACGATCTCGGGGCCGGCGCCGGGGTAGGGGGCCACGATGAAGGCGGCCGGGAACTCCAGCGACGGCAGCAGCTGTTGCTTCAACGACGGTACGGCGAAGGCGCCGAACGCCGTGATCACCACCGCGACTAGTGCGACGAGCCCCCGATTGGCGAGGCTGAATCTGGCGAGCAGCGACATCAGCGTGGTCACTCCTGGGAGAGGGTGCGTGCGGGAGGGGTACGGGAAGTGTGCCCGACCCGACCCGCATCACCCGCAGCCGGGTCGCCGCCGGCGGGGGCGCCTCAGGCCAGGTCGAGGGAGCGCGCCGCGGCGAGGACGTCGTTGGCGATGGTGACCGGCGCGGGCGCGGTGGAGATGGCCCACTCCGGGTCCTTCAGACCGTGCCCGGTGACCGTGCAGACCACTGTGGAGCCGGCCGGGATCCGCCCCTGCGCCGCCTGCTGGAGCAGGCCGGCCACGCTGGCCGCGCTGCCCAGCTCGACGAAGGCACCCACCTCGCGGGCGAGCAGCCGGTACGCCGAGAGGATCTCCCGGTCGGTCACCGCGGCGATGAGTCCCTGCGAGGCGTCCCGGGCGTCCACGGCCTTGGTCCAGCTGGCCGGGTTGCCGATCCGGATGGCGGTGGCGATGGTGGAGGGCTCGTGCACCACCTGCCCGGTCACGATCGGCGCGGCCCCGGCGGCCTGGAAGCCGTACATCTTCGGGGTGCGGGTGGCGTTGCCGGCGGCCAGGTCCTCGCCGTAGCCCATCCAGTACGCGGAGATGTTGCCGGCGTTGCCCACCGGGAGACAGTGGATGTCGGGGGCGTCGCCGAGCGCCTCGACGATCTCGAAGGCGGCAGTCTTCTGGCCGTGCAGCCGGTCCGGGTTGACCGAGTTGACCAGCGCCACCGGGAAGTCCTGGGCGAGCTTCGCGGCCAGCGACAGGCAGTCGTCGAAGTTGCCCTGCACCTGGAGCAGCTTCGCCCCGTGCACGAGCGCCTGGGCCAGCTTGCCCAGCGCGATCTTGCCCTGCGGCACCAGCACCGCGCAGGTGATCCCGGCCCGGGCCGCGTACGCCGCGGCGGAGGCGCTGGTGTTGCCGGTGGAGGCGCAGATGATCGCCTTGTCACCGGCCTCGATCGCCTTGGAGACCGCCACGGTCATGCCGCGGTCCTTGAACGAGCCGGTCGGGTTGGCCCCCTCGATCTTGAGGTACACGTCGCAGCCGAGCCGGGCGGAGAGCACCGGCGCGGGCAGCAGCGGGGTGTTCCCCTCGTGCAGGGTGACGACGGGAGTGGCGTCGGTGACCGGCAGCCGGTCCCGGTACGTCTCAATCAGACCACGCCACATGTCGTTCTCCTCGCTCCCACCGCCGGCGTCCCGCCGGGGCCACGTCAAGCCTGGACCAGCCGCCCGGATCGGCTCCCGGCGCATCCGCCCCTAACCACAGGGCGGGACAGGATCACTGCCCGCCCTCGACCCGCAGCACGCTGGCCACCGAGCGGACGATGTCCAGGCCGCGCAGCTCCCGTACGGTCGCGGCCAGCGCGGCGTCCGGGGCGACATGGGTGACGATGACCAGGTCGGCGTCGGAGCCCTGCCCGGCCGGCCCGCCGCCCGCCGGCCCCTGCCGCACGGTGGCGATGGAGACGTCGTGCCGGGCGAACACCCCGGCCACCGCCTCCAGCACACCCGGGCGGTCGGCCACGTCGAGGCTGATGTGGTAGCGGGTCAGCGCCTCCCCCATCGGCCGCACCGCCAGGTCGGCGTACGCCGACTCGCTGGCCGCCCGCGCCCCGGCGAGCCGGTTGCGGGCCACCGCGACCACGTCGCCGAGCACGGCGCTGGCGGTCGGCGCGCCCCCGGCGCCGCGCCCGTAGAACATCAGCTGGCCGGCGGCCTCCGCCTCGACGAAGACGGCGTTGAACGCGTCGCCGACGCTGGCCAGCGGGTGGGCCAGCGGGATCATCGCCGGATGGACCCGGACGCTGACGGTCTCCCGACCGGCGGCGTCGGCGCCCCGGGCGGCGATGCAGAGCAGCTTGATGGTGCAGCCCATCGCCTTGGCGCTCGCCACGTCCGCGGCGGTCACCTCGGTGATCCCCTCGCGGTGCACGTCGGCCGCGCCGACCCGGGTGTGGAACGCCAGCGAGGCGAGGATCGCCGCCTTGGCCGCGGCGTCGAAGCCCTCCACGTCGGCGGTCGGGTCCGCCTCGGCGTAGCCCAGCTCGGTGGCCTCCTCGAGGGCCTCGGCGAAGCCGGCGCCGGTGGCGTCCATCGCGGAGAGGATGAAGTTGGTGGTGCCGTTGACGATGCCGGTGACCCGGTTGATCCGGTCCCCGTGCAGCGATTCGCGCAGCGGGCGCAGCAGCGGGATCGCCCCGGCGACCGACGCCTCGTAGTAGAGGTCGGCGCCCCCCTCGGCCGCGGCGTCGTGCAGCGCCGCGCCGTCCTCGGCGAGCAGCGCCTTGTTGGCGGTGACCACGCTCTTGCCGGCCCGCAGCGCCTCCACCAGCCAGGTGCGCGCCGGCTCGATGCCGCCGACCACCTCGACCACCACGTCCACGTCGTCGCGCTTGATCAGCCCGAGCGGGTCGGTGGTGAACAGGTCCGGGTCGACCGGCAGGTCGCCGCGGTCGCGGCCCACCCGGCGTACGGCGATGCCGGCGATCTCCAGCGGAGCGCCGATCCGGGCGGCGAGGTCGGCCGACTGCTCGTGCAGCAGCCGGATCACCTCGCTGCCCACGGTTCCGCAGCCGAGCAGCGCCAAACGCACAGGTGACGTCATCCCACATCCAAAGCGAGCAGGTCCTCTTCGGTCTCCCGCCGGACGATCAGCCGGGCGTGGCCGTCGCGCACCGCGACCACCGGGGGTCGGGGTACGTGGTTGTAGTTGCTGGCCATGCTCCGGCAGTAGGCACCCGTGCCGGGCACCGCGACAAGATCTCCCGGCTGCACATCGGCGGGCAGGAATTCATCCTTCACCACGATGTCCCCGGACTCACAGTGCTTTCCCACCACGCGGGCGAGCATCGGGGCGGCCACCGACGCCCGGTTCGCCATCGTGGCCGAGTACGAGGCGTCGTAGAGCGCGGTGCGGATGTTGTCGCTCATCCCGCCGTCGACGCTGACGTAGGTGCGGATGCCGTCCACGTCCTTGACCGTGCCGACCTCGTAGAGGGTGAACACGGCCGGCCCGACGATCGCCCGGCCCGGCTCGATCGACAGGTGCGGCACGGCCAGCCGCTCGGCGGCGCACTCCGAGTCGACGATCTTGCGCAGCCGCTTCGCCAGCTCCTGCGGCGCGGCCGGGTCGTCCTGGGTGGTGTACGCGATGCCGAAGCCGCCGCCGAGGTCCAGCTCGGGCAGCTCCACCCCGCGCGCGTCGCGGATCTGCGCCTGGAGGGAGAGCACCCGGCGGGCGGAGACCTCGAAGCCGTTGGCGTCGAAGATCTGCGAGCCGATGTGCGAGTGCAGGCCGCGCAGCTCCAGCACGCCCTCGTCGAGGATCTTGAAGGCGGCGGCCGCGGCCGCCCCGCCGGCGAGGGAGAAGCCGAACTTCTGGTCCTCGTGGGCGGTGGCGATGAACTCGTGGGTGTGCGCCTCGACGCCGACGGTGACCCGGACCATCACCTTCGGGCGGACGCCCCGCTCGCGGGCCAGCGCGGTGAGCCGGTCGATCTCGGTGAAGGAGTCGACGATGATCCGTCCCACCCCGGCGTCCAGCGCCCGGGTCAGCTCGCGCGTCGACTTGTTGTTGCCGTGGAAGCCGATCCGCTCCGCCGGCATTCCGGCCGACAGCGCGGTGGCCAGCTCGCCGCCGGTGCAGACGTCGAGGTGCAGCCCCTCCTCGGCGATCATCCGGACCACCGCCCGGCAGAGGAACGCCTTGCCGGCGTAGTAGATGTCCTCGGTCGGGAACGCGGCGCGGAAGTCCCGGCAGCGCGAGCGCAGGTCGTCCTCGTCGAGGACGTACACCGGGGTGCCGAACTCGGCCGCGATGTCGTGGACGCCGAGGCCGGCGACGGTGAGGGCACCGTCCGCCGCCCGGGCGACGTTGCGCGGCCAGAGCTCCGGCACCAGGGCGTTGACGTCGCCCGGCGGACGCAGCCAGGGCGGCCGGCTGCCGATGTCGCCGTGCAGGGCGCCGGCCTCGTGAGCCCGCATCACCGATCTCCGCTTCGCGACTCCGGGGCTCGCAAGCTCACTCCTCGCGCTCGCACGCGATCACATCCTCTCGGGGGCGGAGACGCCCAGCAGTCGCAGGCCGTTGGCGATCACCGTGCGGGTGGCGTCGTTGAGCCAGAGCCGGGTGCGGTGCAGGTCGGTGACCTCCTCCTCGCCACGCGGCAGGATCCGGCAGTTGTCGTAGAACCGGTGGTAGGCGCCGGCCAGCTCCTCCAGGTAGCGGGCGACCCGGTGCGGCTCGCGCAGCTCCGCCGCCGCGGCGACCACGGCGGGGAACTCGGCGAGCGCCTTGAGCAGCTCGTTCTCCTTCTCGTGGTCGAGCAGCTCGGGGCGGAAGCTGTCGGCGTCGCCCCGGGTCAGGCCGACCTCGGCGGCGTTGCGCCCGACGCTCGCCGTCCGGGCGGCCACGTACTGCACGTAGTAGACCGGGTTGTCGCGGGTGGCCCGGGTCCACAGCTCCACGTCGATGTCGATGGGCGAGTCGCTGGAGTAGCGGGCCAGCGCGTACCGGGAGGCGTCCACGCCGATCGCCTCGACCAGGTCCTCCAGCGTGACCACGGTGCCGGCCCGCTTGCTCATCCGCACCGGCACGCCGTCGCGGACCAGGTTGACCAGCTGGCCGATCAGGATCTCCAGGTTGCGCTCCGGGTCGTCGCCGAAGCACGCCGCCATCGCCTTCATCCGACCGATGTAGCCGTGGTGGTCGGCGCCCAGCATGATCACGACCCGTTCGAAGCCGCGCTCGCGCTTGTCGAGGTAGTAGGCGCAGTCGGCGGCGAAGTAGGTCCACTCGCCGTTGGACTTGCGCAGCACCCGGTCCTTGTCGTCCCCGAAGTCCGTGGTGCGCAGCCAGGTGGCGCCGTCGGCCTCGAAGAGGTGTCCCTGCTCACGCAGCCGGTTGAGCGCGTGGTCGAGCTCACCGCGGTCGTGCAGGTCCTTCTCGTTGAAGTAGGTGTCGAACTCGACACCGAAGCCGCGCAGCGAGGACTTGATCTCGGAGAACATCAGCGCGACACCCTCGACCCGGAAGACCTCCTGGGCGGTGGCGTCGTCCAGCTCCAGCAGGTCCGGCCGGACGCGCTGGACGGCCTCGGCGATCTCGTTGATGTACGCGCCGGCGTACCCGTCCTCGGGGGCCGGCTCGCCCTTGGCGGCGGCGAGCAGGGACCGGGCGAACCGGTCGATCTGGGAGCCGGCGTCGTTGAAGTAGTACTCCGTGCCGACCTCCGCGCCGGTGGCGCGCAGCAGCCGACCCAGCGCGTCGCCGACCGCGGCCCACCGGACCCCGCCGATGTGCACCGGGCCGGTCGGGTTCGCGGAGACGAACTCCAGGTTGATCTTCAGGCCGGCGAGCCGGTCGCTGCGGCCGTACTCCGGGCCGGCCTCGACGATCACCCGGGCGAGCTGCCCGGCGGCGGCCGCGTCCAGCCGGATGTTGAGGAAGCCCGGGCCGGCGATCTCCACCGACTTGACCCCCGCGGCGCGGCCGAGCTGCTCGGCGAGCGCGGCGGCCAGCTCGCGCGGCGGGACCCCCACCTTCTTGCTGAGCTGCAACGCCAGCGTCGAGGCGTAGTCGCCGTGCTCGGGGTTGCGCGGTCGCTCCACCGCCGTCCGCGCCGGGAGCGCGGCCGGGTCGAGGCCCCGGTCGGTGAAGACGGCGTGGGCTGCGGAGAGGACGACCTCAGCGAGTTCTGCAGGAGTCACTGATCCATGTTATCGGGGGTAGACTCGGGAACTCGGCGGCGACCCAGCGTGTCACCCGGCCCGCCAACTCCCCTGACCGACCGACCTGACGAGGAACGATGAGCATCAGCACCCCGGGCGGCCCCGAGCGCCGTCCGACCGTGGTCAGCACCGGCAAGAAGCCGGCGGCTGGCCGGCCCGCGTCCGGCGCCAAGCCCGGGGGCGGCAAGTCGACGGGCACCCCTCGCCCGACCTCGGGAGGCAAGGGCCCCCGTAAGCCGGTCACCCCGGTCAAGGTGAGCAGCGGCCGGGCCTGGGGGCCGATCGCCCTGTTCGTCGCCGTCGGCGTACTGGCCGTCGCGATCATCGGGTACGGCTCGTACGCGGCCTTCAAGGGCTCCCGCAGCTGGGAGGACCGGGCCGCCGACATCAGCGGGATCGTCAACTACCGCGAGAAGGACCCCGAGAGCCTCAAGTACGAGAGGCACACCTCCGGCCCGCTCCAGTACAAGTACAACCCGCCGGTCGGTGGCGCACACAACAACGCCTGGCAGAACTGCATGGGTGAGGTCTACGACGCCCCGATCGCCAACGAGCACGCGGTGCACAGCCTGGAGCACGGCGCGGTCTGGGTCACCTACCGGTCGGACCTGCCGAAGGACCAGGTGGAGAAGCTGGCCGACCGGGTGCGCGGCACCGAAAAGATGATGATGAGCCCGGTCGAGGGCCTCGACAAGCCGGTGTCGCTGCAGGCCTGGGGCTACCAGCTCAAGGTCGACGACGCGGGCGACGGGCGGATCGACGAGTTCATCAAGGCGCTGCGGGTGAACGCCTCCATCGAGGGCCCGACCGCCCTGTGCAACCAGGGCATCACGGCCACCGGCACCACTCCGCGCGACCTCCAGCCGACGCAGTAAGGGAACACCCCTGATGTCTGCTTCCGCCATGACGGAGGACGAGACCACCGCGACCCCGGCCGTCGACACCGACGGCCGGGGGACCACCCGCCGCACCGGCAGCCTCGCGCTGCTCGCCGCCGTCGTGGTCGGCCTGCTCCTCGGGTACGCCGGTGGCCTGCTCACGCCCGGGCTCGTCCGCCCCGGCGACACCTCCGTCGAGGCGGGCTTCGCCCGGGACATGACCACCCACCACACCCAGGCGGTGGAGATGGGCCTCACCGCGTACCGCTCGGCGACCCTGCCGGCGGTGCGTCAGATGGCGGTCGACATCGCGACCGGGCAGCAGGGCGAGATCGGCGCGATGCAGACCTGGCTGCGGCAGTGGGGGCTGGCCCCGACGGGCTCGGAGCCGCCGATGTCCTGGATGCCCGACGGCCGGGAGACGCTCCGCGACGGGCTGATGCCGGGGATGGCCTCCAGCGAGGAGATGAAGGCGCTGCGCGAGGCCCAGGGGATCGCGGTCGACCAGCAGTTCCTCAAGCTCATGATCGACCACCACCTGGGCGGCATCCACATGATCGACGCGGTGCTGGACGCCACGGACGACCGCGAGGTGGTCCGGCTCGCCACCACCATGAAGTCGACCCAGCAGAACGAGCTGAACAACCTGTTGGACCTGCAGAAGCAGGCGAAGGGCTGAGGCAACCGGCACCCGCGAGGGCCGTCCTCTCGCCGGTGGAGAGGGGGCGGCCCTCGTCGTCACGGCGCCCCTCCCGACCGCCGGTGGGTTCACCGGCGCAGCGGCACCCCCTGCGGTAGGAGGGTGCGGTGCCGGCCGGAGCCGGCCTCCTGCCACCAGGGTCCACCACTACCGTCCCGCCGCACCAGCAACAGCAGCCCCAGCAGCAGCCAGACGGCGGTGGCGCAGCGGTTCGCCGTCAGGGCGGGCAGCCCGAACGACGCGCCGATGACCACGAGGACCAGCCCGCCGGCCAGGCCCGACTCGGGGCGGCCGTTGCGGACGCCGGCCCAGCCGACGAGCAGCGCCGCCAGCAGCGCGGTGTGCAGGGCCACGCCGAACAGCCCGGCCATCACCAGCACCTCGACCCACCCGTTGTCGTAGGCCATCTGCAACCCGCCGAGACCCACCCCGAACGTCGGGGAGATGGCGAACATGATGTCGACGACGTCCTGCAGCGTGGACTGCCCCCCGAACCGGCCCGCGGTGTAGACCCCGACCTGGTCACTGCTGCCACTGCTGCCCGGGAGCAGGCGCAGCGCGAAGCTCTGCCCCTCCCACTGGTCGAGGTACCGGCTCGCGACGAGGTGGGCGGCGACCGTGGCCGCGCCGACCGCGGCCAGGCGGCGCCACCGGCCGGGGGCGAGCAGCGCGTACGCGATGGCGACCGGGACACCCACCAGCAGGAACACCTTCGACACCGACAGGACCCCGCCGACGGTCAACGCCAGCAGCGCCACCGTCAGGCGGCCGATGTGCTGCTGGTAGAGGTAGAGGGCGGCGAGGACGGCGACGGAGTACACCAGGCCGGCCTCGGCGGGCTGGTTGAAGATGCCCGAGTAGCGGCCGAGCTGTTCGGCCCGGTCGGCGACGCTCTCCGCCTCACCGAACAGCCGGAACGGGGCCAGCACCCGGGTGTCGTCGCTGGCGGCCGAGTGGATCGCGAGCAGCGCGTTGCCGGCCATCGCCCACACCACGGACGCGCAGACGGCGCGGAGCATGCGGCCCGGGTCCGCGCCGGCCCCGACCAGCATCCCGACGACGGCGACGACCGCGATCGGCAGGAGCACGTTGTCGAGGCCGGCGAGGATGCTGCCCGGGCGGTACAGAGTGTGGTTCGGCGGCGGGAGGAGCACCCCGGACGCGGCGACCGCGATGAGGGTCAGGTGCGCCGCGGCCACCCACTGCGCCGTGCCGGTGAGGCGGACGCGCATCCAGAGCCCGAACAGGAACAGGGCCGCGACCGCCCCGTAGACGCCAACCTGTTCCGTCCGCAGACCCGGCGCGAGGTACGGACCGAACGCGCCGAGGGTGAGCGTCACGACGCACAGCCGGGCCCAGCGGGTGGTTCTGGGGGACGCCGGGCCGGGGCGCGGCGGCAGATGGAACGTCACACAGGTGCAACGACAGGTCTCGCCCGCCGACACCGTGCGGCGAGCAGCCGCCGCTCCCGCCGAACCCACGCGGGCAGGCCGCTGCCGGTCCGATATGCACCTTCTAGGCCTCGCACCCCTTTAGGACGCTTCATCGCTTTAGGTGGACTTGATGAACCTTTTCAGCCATATAGCGTGACCGGTCGTGATTCGGGCTCGTTGCGCAGGACGTGGGGGTTGCACTCAGAGACGCGCGGCGCTCGGTCACCAGCTGGTGCCGGCGCCACACCATCGGCGGTGACGGAGCGGTGGCAGCCGTCCGTCGCGGACACCGGCAGGGCGAGTCCGGAACGCTCAGCCGCGACCAGGAACTGGAACTGATCGACGCCCTGCGGGGCGTCCATCCCGACGCGTTCGGGCTGGACGAGGAGCTCTGGACGCGACAGAGCCTCAGCCTGCTCATCCAGCGCCAGTTCGACCTGGCGATGGACTCCGGCATGGTCGGGGCGTACCTGCGGGCCTGGGGGTTGGGTCCGCGGGAGCCGCGGGAGCGGGCCTGCGGGCTCTGCGTCGGCGCGGTGGAGCGCTGGGTACGCAGCGAGTACCCGGCCATCACCCGGGCCGCCCAGGAGCACGCCGCCGAGGTCTACTGGATCGGCCGGGTACGCCTGCGGGGCACCATGCCGGCCGCCGACGTCATCTCGGCGGTGTCGTCCCGGGGCCGGGTCCGGTTCATGGTGACCACGCCCGGCGTCGACGCGCCGCTCCCCCGCGACTTCGTGCTGCGGCTCAGCGGCACCGAGGAGCGCACCGTGCACCTGATCGTGGACGGCTCCTGGCCTCGCAACGAGTGGCCCCGCCGCCTGCCCCGCCGCATCGCCCTGCACCCCCTGCCCAGCTGCGGCCGCGCCCAGGCCGCCGCCTGACCGGGCAGGTGGGCGACACGGAGAGAAGCAGCGGATACCGATTCGGCGATCGGTGGGGGCGTTTGCTAGTCTTTCCGAGTCGCTGAGCCCCCGTAGCTCAGGGGATAGAGCACCGCCCTCCGGAGGCGGGGGCGCAGGTTCGAATCCTGCCGGGGGCACCACAGATGCGAAGAAGCCCGGACCAGTTGGTCCGGGCTTCTTCGCGTTGGACGCTAGCCCCTCATTCCAGGTCATCCATGCTCAAGAGCCTGACGAGTGGACGGTTCGCCGACAACATGAACTCGATCGCCTCGTCGAGGGTGTCGCCCAGATGCCAGATCACGCCGGGTAACGCGGCTACCACCAGTCCGCTGGCGCCGAAGTAGACGTGCGACCGGCAGAGCCACCACCCCAGTGGACTGAAGGTCGTGCCGAACATCCTCTCCAGCCGCCGGCACTCGTCCCGGTTCCTCGTGCCGACTCCCAGCGGGTCGACGATGAACGGCTCATCGTTCTGGAAGTCCACGCCCCTCACCACGACCGGACCCACCCGCAGTCCGACGAGGGAGGCCAGAACCTCGATCGTCCTGTCATCCAGCCGGTAACCGAGACGGGAGAGTCGAGACGCGTGATCCGCGATGTCCACCCTCCGCTCACTCGACCACCCGCGCTCCGCCAGGGCGGCCCTGGCAGCCGGACCCAGCGACAGCTCCACCGATGCCCACTCCTCCTCCACGATCTGGAGCGACGTCGCCCGGGTCAGCCGCCGCCGGACTCGCGCCGGGCCCTCGCGCGCCGTTTCCCCTCGTGCATGGCCTGCACCCGGGCCACCGGGATGGTCCTGCCCTCGGCCACCAGGTCGTCCGGGAGCCGCTGCGGCGCCGGCATCGCCTCGGCCCACGGGTCCGTGTCGGCGAGCAGTGCCGGGACCGTCCGCACCGTGAAGTCCGCCGGGCTCACCGCGTCCAGGTCGTCCCAGGCCACCGGGAACGAGACCGGCAGGCCGGGCCGCACCCGGGGGCTGTACGTGGCCACCACGGTGGCCCCGCCGGCCCGGGTCGCGTCGACGAAGACCCGCCCGCCCCGGTCCTGGCGGATGAAGGCGGTGGTGGCGAGCGCCGGGTCGAGCCGTTCCGCGTGCCCGGCCAGCGCCCGGGTGGCGGCCGCCGCCTCCTCGGCGCTGGTGCCCGCCGCGACCGGCACGAAGACGTGCAGACCCTTCGCGCCACTGGTCTTCACCGCCCCGGCCAGCCCCACGTCGGCGAGCGCCCGCTGCACCAGGCGGGCCGCCCCGACGACCGCCGTGAAGGCGTCCCCCTCCGGCGGGTCCAGATCGAGCACCAGGTGGGTGGGGTGCTGGGAATCGGCGACGGTGCTCAGCGTCGGGTGGTACTCGATCGCCCGCTGGTTGGCGAACCAGAGCAGGGTCCGCCGGTCGTCGCAGAGCGCGTACGACACCTGCCGGTGCGACGCCTCGGCCCAGACCGAGGTGCGGCGCACCCACTCCGGGGTGTACTTCGGCAGGTTCTTCTGCATGAACGGGTCCTGGCCGCGCAGCAGCCGGATCACCGACAGCGGCCGGTCCCGCAGGCCGGGCAGGATCCGCTCGCGCACCGCGTCGAGGTAGTCGACCAGGTCCCGCTTGGTGACGTCCCCGCCGGCGAGCAGCGGCTGATTCAGACTGGTCAGCCCGACCCCGTCCCGTGTCTCCTCCGCCCCGCTCATCACGTCACCCTCCCCGCCGCAGCGGCCCCGGTCAACCGGACCGGCCGACGGATACCTCCGTGGAGCGATGCCCCGGCCGACGGCGCGGTCATAGCGTCACCGCATGTCCCGACCTCACGGTAGATCAATCCCGGTGCCCCGGCTGCTCGGCGCGGCGCTGGCTCTCTTCGGCGTCTTCGTCCTCTTCGGCGGGCTCTTCGTACCCCTGCACGTGATCCTCCGCGAGCCGGCCATGGTGCCGGCGCCGGAGTCCTGGGTGGCGGGGTGGCTGATCCTGCTCGGCCTGGCTCTCGCCGCATGGCCCCGGCGCGACCGGCCGGGGACGTGACCTCCCGCCGTCGCTTCCTCCGCCTGGCCGGCCTGGCCGGGCTGGCCACCGTGGTCCCCGCGGGCGCGCTGGCCGGGCACGTCTGGGTCACCGCCGGCCGCGGCAACGTCGGCCGGGTGCGGTTCGAGCGGCCGTTGGCCGTACCGCCGGTCGCCACGCCCCGCCGGGACGCCGCCGGTCGCACCGTCCACGAGCTGGCCCTGCGCGCCGGCACCACCGAACTGCTGCCCGGACGGAGCACCCCCACCTGGGGCGCCAACGGCAGCTACCTCGGCCCGACCCTGCGGATGCGCCGGGGCGACGTGGTGGCCCCCCGGGTCCGCAACGACCTGCCGGAGGCCACCACCCTGCACTGGCACGGGATGGAGCTGCCGGCCGTCGCCGACGGCGGCCCGCACCAGCTGGTCCCGCCCGGCGACACCTGGCAGCCGTCCTGGCGGATCGACCAACCGGCCGCCACGCTCTGGTACCACCCCCACCCACACGGCTCCACCCGGCACCACGTCCACCGGGGCCTGGCCGGGATGATCCTGGTCGACGACGACCGGGCGACGGGTCTACTCCCGGAGCGCTACGGCGTCGACGACATTCCCCTGGTCCTCCAGGACCGGACCGTGACCGACGACGGCGGTACGGACACCGACGGCATCGACTTCGGCGGCACCGACATCGTGGGACTGCTCGGCCGGGACGTCTTCGTCAACGGCACCTGGGGGCCGGTGCTCCGGGTGACCACGCAGCGGATCCGGTTGCGGGTGCTCAACGCCTCGAACGCGCGGGTGTACGACCTCGCCCTCGCCGACGGGCGCCCCTTCCACCTGGTCGGCTCCGACCAGGGGCTGCTGCCCGCGCCGGTGGAGACCGACCACGTCCGGGTGAGCCCCGGCGAACGCGTCGAGCTGGTGGTCGCCGTCCGGCCCGGGGAACGGCTGCTGCTGGTCAGCCGCCCGCCCGAGCTGGGGGCGAACGTGCTCTACGACCGGCTGGCCGGCGGCGACAACGAGTTCCACCTGCTCCTGCTCGCCGCCGACGGGCAGCTGGCGCCGTCGGCCCCGCTGCCGGCGCGCCTCCCGGCCGCCGCGCCGGTCGCGCCGCCGCCCCCGGGCCGCCCGGACCGACGGTTCGACCTGGGCGACTTCACCATCAACGGCCGGACGATGGACCTCGGCCGGATCGACTTCGCGGTGCCGCTCGGTACCACCGAGCGGTGGCGGATCCGGAACCGGCAGGGGGTGCCGCACAACTTCCACGTGCACAACGCCGCGTTCACCGTCAGCGGGGCGACCGCACCCGACATGCGCGGTCGCAAGGACACCGTCTTCGTCGCGCCGGGCGCCGAGGTGACCCTCCTGGTCAGCTTCGGACAGCACGCCGACCCGACCCGGCCGTACATGTTCCACTGTCACCTGTTGGCGCACGAGGACGCCGGCATGATGGGACAGTACGTCGTCGTAGCGCCCGGGACGGAGGACCAGGTGAACCCGACGAACCCGATCCCGCACCCGCACCCGCACCCGCACCCGTGAGGCTCCGGGACACGGCGGCGGCCGGCCTCGTCGCCGGGTCGGTCTGGCTGGCGGTGGACATCGCCGTCGAGCCGGCCAGCCGGTCGCCGGGGCTCGCCGGCTGGGCTCTCGGCGGGGTGCTGGGCGCCCTTCAGCTCGCCGGGCGGCGTCGGCCGGTGACGGTGCTGGCGCTCTCCGCCGCGGCGGTGGTCGCCTACCACCTGGCCGGCTACCCGGCGATCGGGCTGGGCTGGCCGTTGCTGGTGCCGTACGCCCGGGCCGCCACCGCCGGCCGGCTGCTCCCCGCCGCACTGGTCGCCGTCCTGATCAGCGTCGGCGACGTGGGGTGGCGGACCGGCGTCGAGGGCGAGGCGGCCCTGCCGGTCCTCGTCGGTGAGGCGCAGACGCTGATCGTCGTCGGCCTGGCGCTGGCGGTCGGCGAGGCCGCCTGGCAGCGGCGTCGCTGGGCGGGCGAGGTGCGGGACCGGCTCGCCCGGGCCGCCGAGGAGAACCGCCGGGTGGCCGCCCAGCGGATGACCGAGCAGCGCCTCGCCGTCGCGGCGGACCTGCACGACGTGGCGGCCCACAGCCTGGTGGTGATCGGGCTCCAGCTGCGGATCGCCGAGGAGACGGTGACCGTGGACCCGCCCGCCTGCCGGGCGGCGGTCGCCGCGGCGCTGGCCGCCCACGACGAGGCGCTGCGGGAGACGACGAGGACGGTCCGGCTGCTGCGCGGCGGGAGCGACGAGGACGGCGTGGCGCCGCTCGCCCCGGCGCCCGGCCTGGCCGACCTGGACCGTCTCCGCGCGGTGGCCGGGGCGGCGGGGGTGGAGCTGGAGGTGCGGGTCACCCCCGGATCCGAGCTGACCGGCTCGGTGGCGCTCGCGGTCTACCGGATCTGCCAGGAAGCGCTGACCAACACCATCCGGCACTCCGGCGCCCGGCGGGCCCGCCTGCTGGTGGAGAACGCCGGGGACGGGGTGCACCTGCGCTTCGACGACGACGGCCGCCCCGGCGCACTGCCCGCGCAGGGCGGCCACGGCCTCGCCGGGATGTCCGACCGGGCGCGCAGCGTCGGTGGTCGACTGCGGGCCGGGCCCGGCCCGGAGCGGGGATTCCTGGTGGAGGCGTGGCTGCCGGCCGAACCGAGGGTGTCCCGGTGACCGTCCGGGTGCTGCTCGCCGACGACCAGCAGGCGGTGCGGGACGCCCTGCGGTCGCTGCTGCACCGCACCGACGACCTCCTGGTGGTGGGCGAGGCCCGCGACGGCGCCGAGGCGGTGGCGCTGAGCGGGCACCTCCGGCCGGACGTGGTGCTGATGGACGTGCGGATGCCCGGCACGGACGGCATCGCGGCGACCCGGGAGATCGTGGGCCGCTCCGCCGAGCACCCCACCCGGGTGATCGTGCTGACCACGTTCGACCTGGACGAGTACGTCTTCGCCGCGCTCCGCGCCGGGGCGAGCGGGTTCCTGCTCAAGAACGCCCCACCGGACACGCTGCGCCAGTCGGTGCGGGTGGTCGCCGCGGGTCAGGCGCTGCTGGACCCGGCGGTCACCCGGCGGGTCATCGAGCGGTACGCCGAGCCGCCCCGGCCGGCCGAGGCCGAGGCCCTGGACCGGCTCACCGCGCGGGAGCGGGAGGTGGCGTTCCTCATCGCCGCCGGGCTCAACAACGAGGAGATCGCCGGCCACCTGGTGATCAGCGAGTGGACGGTGAAGACGCACGTCCGGCACATCCTCGACAAGCTCGGTGCCCGGGACCGGCTCCACGTCGCCATCGCGGTGCACCGGGCCGGTCGGGGCGTACCCGGGGTGGGGCCGGACCGGCCCGGGTGACGCGGCGCGTACGGACCGGGACGCGGGCGGCGGGCGCTCACGCTTTGTCACCGAGGGCGTGGTCTGTGACCATCGGGCCGAGCGGAAGGAGGCACTCTCGTGTCCCAGGGGAACAGCTGTGTGCCCGCCGGGCGGGAGCCGGCCCCCGCCTGCACCGTCCGGGAGGCGCTGGACCGGGTGGGCGGCAAGTGGAGCATCGGCATCCTGGTCGCCGCCTGCCGGGGACCGGTCCGCTTCACCGAGCTGGAACGGCAGGTCGAGGGGATCAGCCGCCGGATGCTCACCCTCACCCTGCGCAACCTTGAGCGCGACGGCCTGCTGCACCGGCGGGTGTACTCCACTGTGCCGCCGAAGGTCGAGTACACCGCCACGCCGATGGCGCTGGAGCTCTACGAGTCGCTGGTCGCGCTGACCGGGTGGGCCGAGCGGCACCGGGCGGCGATCAGCGCGGCCCGGGCGGCGTACGACCGGGAGCACGCCAACCCGGAATGAGGACGGCTGTGGCGAACGCCACCCCACGAGTCTGACCGATCGGTCAGGGCCTGACCGATCGGTCAGGCATGCTGGAACGCATGGTTCGAGCGGTACCCGAAACCCACGGCGAGATCCTCGCCGCGGCGGCGCGGCGCTTCGCGGTGACCGGCTACCGGGGCACCTCGTTGCAGGACATCGCCCGCGAGGTGGGCTGCTCCAAGGCGGCGGTGCTCTACCACTTCGCCAACAAGGAGGCGCTGCTCGCGGCGCTGATGGCGAAGCCGATCGAGGTGCTCGTCGAGCTGGACGAACGGGTCACCGGGCTCACCGGCGACCGCGCCCAGCGCGCGGCCGCCGAGGGCTTCGTCGACCTCGCCGTGCGCTTCCGCCGGGAGATCGCGCTGCTCCGCGGCGAGTTTCCCGAGCTGCTGGCGCAGCCGGCCTTCGCGCACGTCCAGCAGATCTCCGAACGGCTCCTCGACGCGCTCGCCGGCCACAGCGAACGGGTGGAAGCCCGGATCACCGCATTGGTCCTGCTCGCCGGGATCCCCGAGGCGTGCGCCGAGTTCGTCGACGTGCCCGACGACGAGCTGCGACCGGCCCTGCTGGCCATGGCCCGGCGGGCGCTGGCACCGATCGACCCACCCATCCCCGAGTGAGGACAAGGATCTGATGGCGACCCTGCTGTACCGGCTCGGCCGGGCCTCGTTGCGCCGCCGGCGACTCGTCGTCGCCGTGTGGCTCGTCGTACTCGTCGGCCTCGGCTTCGCCGCGGCGACCCTGCGCGGCCCCACGGCCAGCAACTTCACCATGCCCGGCACCGAGTCGCAGCGCGCGCTCGACCTGCTCGCCGACCGGTTCCCGGCGGCCAGCGGCGCCACCGGCACCATCGCGGTCAAGGCCCCCGCGGCCGGCCAGCTGGCCACCCCGGAGGGGCAGGCCGTGGTCAAGGGGATCGTGCAGCAGGCGGCCACGCTGCCCGGCGTGGTCGCCGCCGTCGACCCGTTCCAGGTGCAGGCCCTCTCCCCCGACGGCCGGTACGCCCTGGTCCAGGTGCAGTTCGCCACCGGCGCCGACGAGGTCACCGACGAGCAGCGCGAGGCGTACGAGAAGGTCGGCGCGCAGGCCGCGCCGGGCTGGCAGGTCGCGCCCGGCGGTGAGGTGCTCAACACCGAGCCCGAGGTCGGCTCCACCGAGGCGCTCGGCGTGGCGGTCGCCGCGATCGTCCTGATGGTCACCTTCGGCTCCCTGGTCGCGGCCGGGATGACCATGCTCAACGCGCTGATCGGCGTCGGCGTCGGCATGGCCGGCCTCTTCGCGCTGAGCGGCGCGGTCGAGCTGACCAGCACCGCGCCCATCCTGGCGCTGATGCTGGGCCTGGCCGTCGGCATCGACTACTCGCTCTTCATCACCTCCCGGCACCGGCAGAACCTGCTCGACGGGCTCCCGCCGGAGGAGGCCGTCGGCCGGGCCGTCGGCACCGCCGGCTCCGCCGTCCTCTTCGCCGGGGCCACCGTGGTCATCGCGCTGGCCGGCCTCGCCGTGGTCGACATCCCGTTCCTCACCGTGATGGGTCTGGCCGCCGCCGGCACCGTCACCGTCGCCGTACTGGTCGCGATCACCCTCCAGCCGGCGCTGCTCGGCTTCGCCGGCCGCCGGGTGCTCCCCCGCAAGCTGCGCGGACGGGAGGCGGTCGAGTCCGACGACACCGGCTCGGAGGACCGCTCCGGCTTCGGGTTCCGCTGGGCCCGGTGGACCACCCGCTTCCGGCTGCCGGTCATCCTGGCCGGCCTGCTCGGCCTCGGCCTGCTCGCGCTCCCCGCCCAGGACATGCGGCTGGCGCTGCCGGACGCCGGCACCGCCCCGGAGGGCAGCGCGGCGCGGGTCAGCAACGACCTCATCCGCGAGGGTTTCGGACCGGGCTTCACCGGCCGGCTCGCGGTCGTCGTCACCGCCGACTCGCCGCAGGCCACCTCGGCGGCCGTACCCCAGGTCACCGCGCTGATCCAGCGCACCGAGAACGTGCTGGCGGTGGCCCCGCCGCAGGTCGACCCCACCGGCCGGACGGCGCTGCTCGGCGTCATCCCGAAGACCGGGCCGACCGACGCGGCGACCGAGACGATGGTCAACGACATCCGGGCCCAGGTCGGCGGGATCGACAACGCCGAGGTGCTGCTGACCGGGGTCACCGCGATCGGGATCGACGTCTCCGAGAAGCTCACCGACGCGCTGCCGGTCTACCTGCTGCTCGTGGTCGGACTGTCGATCCTGCTGCTGATGCTGGTGTTCCGGTCGATCCTGGTGCCGGTGAAGGCGGCGCTGGGCTTCCTGCTCACCGTGGCGGCCACCTTCGGCATCACGGTCGCGGTGTTCCAGCAGGGCCACCTCGCCGAGCTGGTCGGCCTGGACACCCCCGGACCGCTGATCAGCTTCCTGCCCATCCTGCTGATCGGCATCCTGTTCGGCCTGGCCATGGATTACGAGGTCTTCCTGGTCTCCCGGATGCGGGAGGACTTCGTGCACGGCGACACCGCCCAACAGGCCACCATCAACGGGATGGGACACGGCGCCCGGGTGGTCACCGCCGCCGCCCTGATCATGATCTCGGTCTTCGGCGGCTTCGTCTTCCTCGACGACCCGGTGATCAAGTCGATGGGCTTCGCGCTCGCCGTCGGCGTCGCCATCGACGCCTTCGTCGTCCGGATGACCATCGTCCCCGCGGTCATGTCGCTGCTGAACACGAAGGCCTGGTGGCTGCCCCGGTGGCTCGACCGGGCACTGCCCAACGTGGACATCGAGGGCGAGGGGCTGCGCGCCCACCTCGACCGGCAGCCCGCCAAGGTCTGAGCCGGGACCGACCGGGCCCCTGCCGCCCCCGCGCCGCAGGGGGCCCGGTCAGACCCCCGCCGGGTACGTCTGCATCTCGCCGAGCGAGGTCGCCGCGGACAACGGGTGCAGAGCGGTGGTCTCGTCGCACCAGATGAAGGCGTCGTAGCGGTCGCAGAGCCGGGTCGGCACGTAGTTGCCCCAGGACTCGAAGCTCGGGTCGTACACCACCCCGATCGCCCGGTGGTCGGCGGTGCCGGTCACCCACTCCGGCTGGTCCGGCCCGCCGAAGACCAGCACCGCCCGCTCCGGCATCAGCTCGTGCAGCCGCTGCTCGACCGATCCCTCCCGGGCCGGCGGCACCACCATCGACTCCGCCGGGGAACCCCAGCGCGGCGCGGCGACTACCGTCCCCCGGTGACCGCCCATGCCGACCAGCACCACATCGTCCCGGCCGAGCCGCTCACGGCCCAGCTGACCGATGTTGACCAGCCCGTCGGCGGCCATGTCGGTGGCCCGCGCGTCGCCCACGTGGGTGTTGTGCGCCCACACGATTCCCCGCGCGTCCGGGCCGTACTCCGCCAGCAGCCGGTCCAGGGTGTCCGCCATGTGGGTGTCCCGGATGTTCCACGACTCCGGGCCGCCCCGCACCATCGCCCGGTAGTAGCGCTCCGCGCCCGCCACCACCTCGGCGTTCTGCCAGGCCGCGAAGGCCGCCGGGCCGTCCGACGCGGCGTGTTCCCGGGTACGCGCCAAGAGGCGCACCACCTCCTCCTCGCAGCGCGCGGAGACGAAGCGGGCGGCGGCGCCGTACTCCTCGACCCGCTTGCCGTACGGCTCGAAGCACTTGTACGCCTCCTGCGCGGCCTCCAGCGAACGCGGGTCCTCCTCGCCGAGGTAGTCGAAGATGGCCTGCATGGACTCCCAGAGGCTGTAGACGTCCAGGCCGTGGAAGCCGGCCCGCTCCCCCTCCGGCCGTGCCATGTTCCACGCCCGCAGCCAGTGGCAGAACCGGTCCACCTCGGTGTTCGCCCACATCCAGGTGGGCCAGCGCGCGAAGCCCTCCAGGGCGGTCCGTGGATCGGACGCGCCACCCGGCGCACCGGTGACCGAGCGGTTCACCCGGTCGCAGTCGGGCCAGTCCCCCTCCACCGCCACGAACGAGAAGCCCTGCTCGGCGATGAGCCGGCGGGTGAGCTGCTCGCGGAGGCGGTAGTAGTCGTGACTGCCGTGGGTCGCCTCGCCGATCATGACCACCCGGGCGTCCCGGACGCGCTCCAGCAAGGGGGCGAAGTCGCTCGGCGCGCCGAGCCGCTGAACCAGCATGTGCGCGGCTACCCGGCCGCCCCGCCGGGCAAACCGTGGGGTATCGGGGTGTGCCGACGGGCTGGGCGGGTAGCCGGCGGGCATGACGGTCACCGGGGTGCAGTTGCAGGAGTACCTGGCCGGGCTCGACTATCCGGTCTCCCGGGAGGACCTGGTCCGCTGGGGCCAGGAGAACGGGGCCAGCACCGAGATGCTCCAGATGCTGCGGGCGTTGCCGGCCGAACAGTTCGCCGACCCGGCGGAGCTGAACGAGGCCCTCGCCACGCTCGCCTGATCCACGGCGCGTCACCGGCGCGGACCGCGGGCGTGCAGCAGCCGGAACAGCATCAGCCACTGCTCCGGCCAGACCAGCCCGACGGGCGTGGCCGGGTCGAGCCGGGCGGCCCGCAGCGCCCCGTCGACCCGGGCGCGCGGGTACGCCGTCGACAGCGAGGCCGCGAGCGAGCCGCCGACCCCGCCGAACCCGATCTCCACCATCCTCCGGTACGCCGGCAGCGCCGCCGGTGGCAGCAGCGGTTCGGGCCGGCGGTCGATCCGCAGGATGCCGCCGTCGACGCCGGGAACCGGGCGGAACGCGGTGCGCGGCACCCGACCGACCAGCCGCCAGTGGTGCTCCGGCCAGGTGAGCACGGTGAGCCGGCTCCACCGGCCGTGGTCACCGCTGCGTTTGCGCGCGTACTCGAGCTGGGTGAGCAGGGTCGCCGCCCGCAGCCCGGGCGCGGCGAGACACCACCTGACCACGGCGGCGGTCAGCGACCAGGGAATGTTGCCGACCACGGAGAAGGGTTCGGCCGGCGGCCTCGCCGCCAGGAAGTCCGCCTGCCGGTGCTCCACCCGGGGCAGCCGCGCGCAGAGGGCCGCCAGGTCGGGGGCGACGAGCGGGTCGATCTCGTACGCGACGAGCCGGCCGCACCGGGCGGCGAGCGCCCGGGTCAGCTGACCCCGGCCGGCACCCACCTCGAGCAGCAGGTCGTCCGGGCCGGGACGGGCCGCCCGGACCAGCCGCGCGGTGGCGGCCGGGTCGGTGAGGAAGTTCTGGGACAGTACGCGACGGGACCGGTCGCGTGCGGTGGTGCGGGGTCGGCGGGGCGCCACGGGGATCGTCCTGTCTGTCGCCGGCTGGCGACGGTACGGACAGGCAGCGCACGGCGGGGCCTGTCCGAGCGGATCGGGACTCGGACGACCCTGGAGTTCGGCGTGGGACGCGACGCCCGCCCGCCCGAGCTGCGGATGGATCCGCGGATCAGGCGAGCAGCGGTGTGCCGTGGTGGACGCGGCGCACCGGCCGGCGGCGGTCGCCGGCCGGCTGCGGTACGCGGGTCAGGTCAGGCGCGCCGGAGGTCCCGGCCGGCCAGGGCCGGACGCCGGACTCGCGGACGGGCGACCTGGAGGAGGCCCCGCGCGGCCGACGTGACGGCCACGTCGATCAGGGCATGCGTGAACATGCCGCCAGGCTAGCCACGCGCCGATCACCCCGCGACACCTTTTCCGCCCGGCCAGGTACGCCCAGCAGGATTCCGGTGCGTGCTGCAGCACCCTGCTTGGCCAAAGCCGGCTCCACTCGGAGTGGCCCCGGGGGAACCGCATGTCTGGTTGGGCGTGATGACGCCGAGGCATATTGATGCCTCAGCGTCATCAGACCCAACCTGTAACAGCCAACCGGGACGAACACGCCCGAGTCCACCCACTCACCAACCTGGCCCGCAGGCCGGACGCGGGGGTCAGACTTCGACGGTGCGGCCCTGGGCGCGGGCGGTCTCGGCGGCGGCCAGCACCGCCACCACCTCCCGGCCGAACCGCACGTCGCAGCGGTGGTCCCGGGTACCGGCGTCGATCTCCTCCAGCAGCTGGTCGATCGCGGTGCCGAAGGCCGCGAGCGCGCTGCCGTCGCCGGGCGGGACGGTTTCGGTGCCGTTCTCGCCGAAGAAGACGAAGTCCCGGGTCATCGCCTCGGTCGGCGCGTCCAGGGTGAGGGAGAGCGAGCTGGTGGCGCCGCCGTCGTGCGTCAGCAGCAGGTGGACCAGGCCGCTCGGCCCGTCCATCGCCGCCACCCGGGTCACCCGGCCGAGCACCGGCAGGATCAACGACAGGGCGTGCGGGCCGATGTCCCACAGCGCGCCCCGGTCCCGCCGCCACTGCGAGTCGCCGTACGGGCTGCCCGGCTGGTAGATCGAGGCGAACATGGTCGCCCGCGCGTGCTGCCAGCCGCCGGCCGCGGCGGTGGCGGCGAGGAAGCCGGTGACGTTCGGGTGGAACCGCTGGGTGAAGAAGACCACCGAGGCCACCCCGGCGTTCCCGGCCGCGGCGACCACCCGGTCGGCGTCGGCGAGGCTGAGCGCGAGGGGCTTGTCCAGCAGCAGGTGCCGGCCGGCGATGGCGGCCCGGACGGCGATGTCCGCCTGGACGTCCGGCGGGAGCGCCACGGCGATCGCGTCGCACGCGTCCAGCAGGGCGTCGACGTCGTCGAACGCCGGCACCCCGTGCCGGTCGGCCAGCTCGCCGGCCCGCTGCGCGTTGCGCCCCCAGACCCCGACCAGATCGGCGCGCGGGTGCGCGTCGATCGCGGCGGCGTGCGTCTCCGCCGCCCAGTGACCGGTGCCGAACAAGCCGAACCGCAGCACGAGTACCCCCGGAGTCGTCGTCCGCCACGGCGGTGCCGTGGCCGTGATCCACGCTAGTCGCCCGGCCCGGCGGGTGCAGCCGACGCGGCCGACCGACCGGGACGCCGGGGATTACTACGACGCTTAGTAGGCTGTGCCGGTGACCGAGACTCCGATCGGATGTCGCCGATGACCAGCGCCGCCGCGGCCGGGTCCCCGGTGGACGGCATCCTCGCGACGGCGACGATCGTGCTGTCGCTCGTACTCGCGCTCTGGAGCCTGGTGGCGGCGGTCCGCCACCGGCCGCCGGACCGGCTCCAGTTCGTCGGCCTGGCCGCCCTGGAGGTCGCGCTGCTCGCGCTGGCCGTGGTGGCGCTGGTCGCGCTCGGCGGCGGCGAGCGGCCGGGCGAACCCGGCGCCTTCTTCGGCTACCTGGTGACGCTGGTCTGCCTGCCACCGCTGGCCTGGGTGCTGGCGAAGATGGAACCGACCCGCTGGGGCTCCGCGATCGTCTGCGCGATCTGCCTGGTAACCCCGGTGGTGGTGGTCCGGCTCCAGCAGACCTGGGCGGTCCTCGGTGGTTGAGACCGGTACGCCGGAACGGACCACCAACAAGGGGCCGGGGCGGCTGCTGATCGCCGTCTACCTGCTCTTCGCCATCGCCGCCACCTCGCGGGCCGGGCTCCAGCTCGCCACGAAGTTCGACGAGGCGCCGGTGGCGTACCTGCTCTCCGGGCTGGCCGCGGCGATCTACATCGTGGCCGCGGTGGGGCTGGCCCGGGCCGGTCACGCCGGCCGGCGCGTCGCGCTCGCCTGCTGCTCCGTGGAGCTGATCGGGGTCGTCGGGGTGGGCGTGCTCAGCCTGGTCGACGAGGAGCTCTTCCCGGACGAGACGGTCTGGTCGGAGTTCGGCAGCGGCTACGGCTACATCCCGCTGGTCCTGCCCGTCCTCGGCCTGCTCTGGCTCTGGCGCACCCGCCACGACACCGACTGACGCGTCCCGCCCGGCAGCGCACCGGGCGGGACGCGACGGGGTCAGTCCTTGGGGCCACCGGCGACGTAGATGACCTGGCCGGAGACGAAGGACGCGCCCTCACTGGCCAGGAACGAGATGGTGTGCGCGACGTCCTCCGGCCGGCCGGGACGGCGGACCGGGATCTCCGCGGCGGCGTGCTGTTGCAGCGCCTCGAAGTCGACCTTCATCCGGGCGGCGGTCGCGGCGGTCATGTCGGTGACGATGAAGCCCGGGGCGACCGCGTTGACCGTCACGCCGAACGGGCCCAGCTCGATGGCGAGGGTCTTGGTGAAGCCCTGCAACCCGGCCTTGGCCGCGGAGTAGTTCGCCTGGCCCCGGTTGCCCAACGCCGAGGTGCTGGAGAGGTTGACGATCCGGCCCCACTTCCGCTCGACCATGTGCTGCTGGGCGGCCTGGCTGAACAGGAACGCGCCCCGCAGGTGCACGCCCATGACCGTGTCCCAGTCCGCGTCGGACATCTTGAACAGCAGGTTGTCGCGGAGCACGCCGGCGTTGTTGACCAGCACCGTCGGTGCGCCCAGCTCGGCGGCGACCCGCTCTACCGCCGCCTCCACCTGAGCCCGGTCCGACACGTCCGCGCCGACGCCGACAGCCCGGCCGCCGGCGCCGGCGATCGCGTCCACCGTCTCCTTGGTCGCCGACTCCTCGATGTCGACCACGGCGACGGCCATGCCGTCGGCGGCCAGCCGGCGGGCGGTCGCCGCGCCGATACCGCGCGCGGCTCCGGTGACGATGGCGACGCGGGGCTCTTCCGACATGATTACCTCCGGGTAACTTGGCTCGATCGATGGAGCTTAACCCCCACCCACCGCCGGTCGGCAGGCCCGGAGACCAGCGCCGTCCCGCAACTCGGTCGACCAGATGGTCAGCCCCGGCAGAGCCGGATCCACCGGTAGCCGTAGCCGGCCAGCTTGAGCCGGTCGAGCTTGCCCACCTCGCCGTACCCCCGGTCGGCGAGGACGTCGGTCGGCAGGTCCGCCTCGGCGGCGAGGCTGCTCAGGTCGACCTCCACGTCCTCGGTCCCCAGGTTGTGCAGGAAGACCATCGTCCCGGTCGGGCCGTCGGCGCGGTGCGCCAGCACCCCGGCCGGCACGGACACGTCGATGTGGGTGGTGGAGCCGGAACCGATCTCCGGCGCCTCCCGGAGGGTACCGATCATCCGCTCGAACCAGGACAGCAGCGACTTCGGGTCGCCACGCTGGGCGGTCACGTTGACCTTCTGGTAGCTGAAGTCACCCTTGTCGATCACCGGCCGGACGAGCTTCTCCGGGTCGGCGGTGGAGAACCCGGCGTTCTCCTTGTACGACCACTGCATCGGGGTACGGATCGCCTCCCGGCCGGGCAGCGACAGGTCCTCGCCCATCCCGATCTCCTCGCCGTACCGCAGCACCGGCGTGCCGCGCAGCGAGAACTGCAACGCGTACGCCAGCTCGACGCGCCGCCGGTCGTTGCCGAGCATCGGCGCCAGCCGCCGCCGGATGCCCCGGTCGTAGATGCGCATGTCCTCGTCCGGACCGAACTCCGCGTACACCTGGTTGCGCTGTTCGGCGGTGAGCCGGGAGAGGTCGATCTCGTCGTGGTTGCGCAGGAAGGTGGCCCACTGGCCACCGACGGGCAGCAGCGGGGTGTCCCGCAGCGCCTCGATCACCGGCTCCGGGTCCTGCCGGGCCAGGGCCAGCATGAGCCGGCCGTTGAGCATGAAGTCGAAGAGCATGTGGATCCGGTTGCCGGAGCCGCCGCCGTCACCGAAGAACATCGGCAACTGGTCGGGCTCCACGTTCGCCTCGGCCAGCAGGACCGCGTCGCCGCGCCGCCACTGCACGTGCTGGCGCATCTCGGTGAGGAACTCGAAGTCCTTGGGGGAGTTCGGGTTGCCCGGCTCGGTCAGCTCGATGATGAACGGCACCGCGTCCATCCGGAAACCGGAGACGCCGAGCTGGAGCCAGAACGACATGACCTTCTTGATCTCGGCGCGGACCTTCGCGTTGGCGAAGTTGAGGTCCGGCTGGAACTTGTAGAACCGGTGGTAGAACCACGCCTTGGCGGTCCGGTCGTAGCTCCAGGTCTCGTTCTGCTCGCCCGGGAAGACCATGCCCTGGCGCCGGTCGTCCGGCTCGGTGTCGGACCAGACGTACCAGTCCCGGTACGGCGAGTCGGGTGAGGAGCGGGCCGACTGGAACCAGGGGTGCTCGTCCGAGGTGTGGTTGACCACCAGGTCGATGATCACCCGGATGCCCCGGTTCTGCGCCTGGTGCAGCAGCTCGGCGAAGTCGCCGAGAGTGCCGAAGCGGGGGTCCACGTTGTAGAAGTCCGTGGCGTCATAGCCGTCGTCCCGGTTGGGCGACGGGTGGATCGGGTGCAGCCAGAGGCAGGTCACCCCCAACCGGGCCAGATAGTCCAGCCGGCCGATCAGCCCTCTGATGTCACCGACCCCGTCGCCGTCGGAGTCCGCGTACGTGTCGATGTCGAGGCAGTAGACGACGGCCTCGGAGTACCACCTGTCACCCATGCCGGATGAACTTCTCCGATCGATCACCGCGGCAAACCCGGCCGGCACGCGGTCGGGCCTCGCGGTCGCGCTCCGGCCGGTACCGTTCCGATCATGGAGACCGGACTGGTACCGCCGAGCGAACCGTTGGACTGGGCCCGGGGCGCCTGGCTGCATCCACCGGTGCGCGCCGAACACGGTCCGGCGGGCGAGCTGGTGGTCGAGCCGGCCGCGGAGAGCGACTTCTGGCGGCGGACCAGCTACGGCTTCGTGCACGACAACGGGCCGGCCCTGCTCGCGCCCCTGCCGGTCGGCAGTGCCATGGAGGTGAGCTTCGCCCTCGACCTCACCGGACAGTTCGACCAGGCCGGCGCGCTGGTCCGGGTGGACGAGCGCACCTGGGTGAAGACCGGCGTCGAGCTGAGCGACGGCGAGCTCCAGCTCGGTGCGGTGGTGACCCGGGAGTTCTCGGACTGGTCGCTGGCGCCGGTGCCGGAGTGGGCGGGGCGGGAGGTGACCGTCCGGGTCAGCCGGGCCGGGGACGCGCTGACCGTCCGGGCCCGGGTGGACGACGAGCCGTGGCGACTGGTCCGGCTCGCCCCACTGGACCCGGCGGCCGAGGCCACGGCCGGGCCGTTCTGCTGCTCGCCGGTGCGGGCCGGGCTGACCGTCCGGTTCACCGGGTGGCGTCAGGGGCCCGCCGACCGGGAGTTGCACCCCTCGACCTGACCGCAGCGCGGAGTGGGTCGGGTCACCGGCAGGTGTGAGGGGCCGGAACGCGGGTACCACCGTCCGATCCGGCAGCTCTCGGAAGG
Source organism: Micromonospora psammae (assembly GCF_036902725.1). Taxonomy (NCBI): domain Bacteria; kingdom Bacillati; phylum Actinomycetota; class Actinomycetes; order Micromonosporales; family Micromonosporaceae; genus Micromonospora; species Micromonospora psammae. Next base: position 29,717 of record NZ_JBAKHM010000037.1, read on the forward strand.
ACGCCCATGGCTCTCGCCCAGAACGTCGACCCGAACCAGTTCACCGGGCTGACCGGGTGGGTGGCGAGCGTCATCGACTCGTTCGGCGCGGTCGGGGTGGCGCTGCTGGTGGCCCTGGAGAGCATCGTCCCGCCGATCCCCAGCGAGGTGGTGCTGGCGATGGCCGGCTACCTGGCCAGCGAGGGCCGGTTCCACCTGGTGGTGATCGTGCTGGCCGCGACGGCGGGCTCGCTGCTGGGCGCGCTGGTGCTCTACTGGCTCGGCGCGGCGCTCGGCGAGGAGCGGTTGAAGCGCTGGCTGGACCACCTCCCGCTGGTGGACTCCGACGACCTGGAGAAGGCCGACCGGTGGTTCGAGCGGTACGGCCGGTGGGCGGTGCTGATCGGCCGGGTGGTGCCGGTGGTGCGCAGCCTGGTGTCGGTCCCGGCCGGGGCGAACCGGATGCCGATGGGTGAGTTCGTCCTGTTGACCACGCTGGGCAGCGGGGTGTGGAACACCCTGATCGTGGGGTTGGGTTTCGCGCTCGGGTCACGCTGGGAGGACGTGGACCGGTACAGCAGCTGGTTCAACTACGCCATCTTCGCCGTCTTCGCCGTCATGATCGCCACCTGGGTGACCAAGAAGGTCCGCAAGCGGCGGGCGCGGCGCGACCGGCAGTCGGTGACCGCCGGTCGCTGACCGCGACGCCGCTCAGTACCGCGCGGTGATCGAGGTGTACTCCCAGGTGTTCTGGGCGATGCCGGAGCAGTGCGAGACCACGCCGCCGCCCGGGCAGGGGCGGTCCCGGTTGACCGACCAGAAGGTGAACCGGGACAGGCCGCGGGCCCTGGCCCAGTCCCGGATCTGCGTCCAGGTGGCCGGCGAGGTCAGCTCCTGCTGGTCGGAAAGGCCGTTCATGCCGGAGATGCCCATGTGCGCGTACGCGGTGGCGTCCGACCAGCCGAACGCGGTCTTCAGGGTGTTCTTCAACCCCTCGGAGGCGTTGACCGTGCTCTGGTACATGTTCGCCCCGCCGCCGAAGTTGAACGGCATGATGGTGAAGGTGTCGATGTCCGCGCCGAGCGCGGCGGCCTGGTTGATCAGGCGGGTGCCCCAGTAGTTCGGCCCGGTGGTCGAGGTGCCGAAGGTGATGATGGTCTTCAGGCCCGGGTTGTTCTGCTTGACGATCTTCAGCGCGCCGAGGATCCGGTCCTGCACCACCTCGTTCTCGAACTCGTCGCTGTTCTCGATGTCGATGTCGATCGCCTTCAGCCCGAACGCGTTGATCACCTGCTGGTACGCCCCGGCGAGCGCGGCCGCCGAGGAGCAGTTCGGGCCGAGCTTGTTGCCGCTCCACCCGCCGATGGACGGGATGACGTCACCGCCGGCGGCCCGGATCGCGGCGATCGTGTTGGCGTGCACGCCGCCGGTGAGCGGGCCGCCGCCGTCCCAGGCCGGGGTGCAGCCGCCGCCGGAGAGGACGAACGCGATGGTGAACCACTTGATCCCGGTCGCCGACATGACGGTCGACGGCGCGGGCGGGTCGCCCCAGCCGGGGTAGAGGTAGGGCGCGGCGGCCATCGGGGCGGTGCCACCGGTGCAGCCGGTGGTGCTGGCGGAGACCGGCGCGGACTTCGCCGACTCCCCGGAGGAGTTGTACGCGGCCACCGTGTAGCTGTGCGCCGAGCAGGCGGCCAGTCCACTCAGGGTGGTGGCGGTGCCGGTGAGGGTGGCCCGGACGGTCGAGCCCTCGTACACCCGGTAGCCGGTGACCGTGCCGCCGACGGCGTTCCACGCCAGGGCGACGGAGGAGGCGGTGGTGCCGGTGACCCGCAGGCCACCGGGGGTGGCCGGGGCGGACGGGTCGCCGCCGCCTCCGCCGGTGCAGGCGCCACCGTTGACCGTGCAGTTGGTCGGGTCGCCGGTGCCGCTGACCACGAAACCGAACGAGGTGCTGGCGCCCGGGGCGAGGGTGCCGTTCCAGGACTGGTTGACCGCGGTGACGTGCTGGCCGGAGGTGGTCAGCCGGGCGTCCCAGAAGGTGCCGAGCGAGCTGCCGGCGGGCAGGTCGAACTGCACGTTCCACGAGCTGATGCTGGTCGAACTGTCGTTGGTGACGGTGAACTTCGCCTCGTACCCGCTGCCCCAGCTGGCGGTGCGGACGAAGGCGGCGGTGGCGGCGGACGCGGCCGGTGGGGCCACGACGGTGGCCGCGACCAGGGCGGCGGCGAGGGCGACGGCGAACGTCACCACGCGTGGGGAGCGGAGTTTCACGGTGGCCTCCAGGGACCTGTGGTGGGGGTCCGCCCGGCGGGTGGGCGGGATCGCCGGCCCGCGCGGGCGGGTCGGCGGCGCGGGAGGGGCCGGCCCGCGGGGGTGGCGGGCCGGCCACGCGGGTCAGGGCAGGGTGGCCAGGTGCGGCTTGACCGTGCGGGCGAAGCCGTTGCCGTTGCTGACGTCCCAGTTCACCGACCAGGTCATCGCGCCCCGGATGCCCGGGTAGGTGCGCGGCGGCCGGAAGCTGCCGCAGTTGGTGCCCCGGGCCAGGCAGTCCAGGGCCGCGTTGACCACGCTGGGGGCGACGATGCCGCCGCCGGCCGCGCCCGGCCCGGCGGGCAGGCCCAGGCCGACCTGGTCGGGCCGGAGCCCGGCCTCCAGCTGGATGCAGGCCAGCGCGACGATGAAGTTCACCGTGCCCTGGGCGTACGCCGCGTTCTGGTCGCAGCCGAGCATCGCCCCGGAGTTGTAGAACTGGGTGTTGACGACGGTGAGGATGTCCTTGATGTCCAGCGCCAGCTTGAAGTAGCCGCCGGCCGGTGACTGCATGTCGATGGTCTGCGGGGCCATCGTGATGATCAGCCCGGCGCCCACCTTCCCCCGCAGGGCACGCAGCGCCTGCGCCATGTACGTGGGGTTGAGGCCGTTCTCCAGGTCGATGTCGACGCCGTCGAAGCCGTACCGCTGGATCAGGGCGTGGGTGGTGTCGGCGAACGCGGTGGCGGAGGCGGCGTCGTTGACCGCGACCCGGCCGGTCTCGCCGCCCACGGAGAGGATCACCTTCTGGCCGCGCGAGCGCAGGGTCTGCACGTCGGCGGTGAACTGCGCGTCGGTGTAGCCACCGAGCGCGGCCGACAGGCCGGGGTCGACGGCGAAGGCGACCGCGCCGGGGGTGGCGGTGGCGTCGCCGAAGGCGACCGCGACGATGTCGTACTCGGCCGGCACGTCGCGCAGCCGCAGCTCGACGGCGGGGTTGTCGAAGTTGTGCCAGTAGCCGGTGAGCAGGTGCCGGGGCAGCCCGCCGGTGGGCGGCGGCGGGGTGGGCGTCGGCGAGGGGTTGGTGGGGGTCGGGGTCGGGGTGGGGGGTGTCGGGCTCGGGGTGCCGGGCCCGCCGCCACAGGGTGCGCCGTTGAGCAGGCAGTTGGTGGGCAGGCCGGAGCCGCTGGCGAGGAAGCCGAAGGAGACCGACGCGCCGGGGGCGACGCTGCCGTTCCAGGACCGGTTGGTGAAGGTGTGCCGCTGGCCGGAGCTGGTGAGCAGGGCGTCCCAGTAGGTGCCCAGGGTGGTGCCGGCGGGCAGGTCGAAGGAGAGGGTCCAGCCGTTGATGGTCGACCCGCCGCCGTTGGTGATCGTGTACTTCCCCTCCCAGCCGGTCTGCCAGTCGGCGGTCCTGGTGAAGCCGGCGGTGGCCCCGGCCGCGTACGCCGGCAGCGCCACCCAGGCCGCGCCGAGGGTCGCCGCCAGCGCGGTGACCAGGGACAGGAGCAGTGTTCTGGAACGCGTCACGGGACCCCTCCGAGCAGGCATTTATCCATGGGTGTCGACGTCTGCGCCCATTATTAAGACTGTTAACTGTTTCTGTCCAGAGCTGCGGTACGGATCGGCCCGCGCCGCCGTGGGCGACGCGGGCCGGGACCGCGGTGGGTCAGCGCCGGAAGGTGAACCAGTTGATGTTGACGAAGTCGGCCGGCTGGCCGCTGGTGAAGGTGAGGTGGACCGTGCGCCGGCCGGTCGCCGCGGCGACGTTGCCCGGCACCGAGCGCCAGCTCTGCCAGCCACCCGTGTTGGCGAGCGCGAAGCTGCCGATCGGTGGGCTGGTCGGGCTGTCCAGACGCACCTCGACCAGGCCGCTCACCCCGGCGGACGCGCCCGAGGCCACCCGGGCCACGAAGTCGCGCGGTGGCGTGGCGCTCTCCGAGAGCGCTTCCTACGCCCCTCCCCGAGAGGTGTCAACGTTTGTCGATGGCTCGCGACGCAGCACCAGCTGCTCGCCCACCGTCCACGCCGTCGTGGTCACCAGGTAGACCACCGCCGCCAGCGGCACCACCAGCGCCACCAGCACGGTCGCGTACGGCAGCAGCGGAACGATCCGGCCCAGGGTGGCCGCGCCCGGCCCCTCCGCCGGCGCGCCGGCCACCGTCCCGGTGGCCGCCGCCAACCGCCGCGCCCGCCTCGACTGGGCCCAGGCCAGGCCGGTCAGCGCCGCCAGCAGCAGACCGAACACCAGCACCACCGGGCCGGAGAGGCCGTCGCCGAGGTGCCAGCCCAGCGGCACCCCGGCCAGCCGCTCGTCGAGCAGCCCGCCGCCGCCCTCCCCGGTGGCGAAGAGCCGGTACATGACGAGGAAGAACGGCGCCTGGAGCAGCGCCGGCAGGCAGCCGGCGACCGGGGACGCGCCGGCGCGGCGGTAGAGCCCGAACAGCTCCGACTGCAACCGGGCCGGGTCGTCGGCGTACCGCCGCTGGAGCTCGCGGACCTCGGGAGCGAGCGCCGCGCGGCGCCGCTCCCCGCGGACCTGCGCCATGGTCAACGGTGAGATCAGCAGGCGGACGCCGATGGTGAACAGGACGATGGCGGCGGCGGTCGCCGCCCCGCCGGTCAGCGGGGCGAGCAGGTCGGAGAGCCAGGTGACGGCGGCGCCGGCGGCGCCGACCGCGTCGTGCAACGGTGCGAAGGCGAGCATGGGTGAACCCCTCGGTCCGATTCCGGACGTCCCCCGGGGCGGCGCCCCGCCGGGACGGATGACGACGGAACCGGCGGGCGGCGGCGCGGAGTCAGACCGCGGCCGGGCACCCGACCGGCGGGCTCCACCCCGGCGCCCGCGGTCGGGGCCGGCCCGCCGCGTCCGGGTCGACCTGCCGGGGCACCCGCCGGCGTCGGGCCCGCTCCCGCAGGCCGAGGCCCCACCGTCCGCCCCGGGCCGGTCGCTCGGCCGGCCTGGGCCGAGCCGCCAGCAGCGCCGCGAGCAGCAGCGCGGCCACCACCGCCGCGCCCGCGAGGAGTTCGACCGGGCCCTGGCCGAGCAGCGTCAGCTCGGTGAGCGCGTACGCCCACAGACCCGTCACCGCCACCAGCAGACCCGGCACGGCCCCAGCCTAGAACCGGGCGGCAAGCACCCGCCCCGGTTCAGGCCCGCGGACACCTCGACGGGCGCGGCACGCCGGCCGACACGCGGGGCGGCGTTTTCCCGGCCCACCACCCTGGGTAATGGCCGGTCGACGTTGCGGCGCAGCGCTGCGACCGGTACGGAACGGACGGTGATGGCGATGGGCAGCCAGGCGGTGGAGGCGACGGCGCGGACGCCGGAGGGCACCGACCTGCTCACCGTCGGCGTGGAGGAGGAGTTCCTTCTCGTCGACCCGCACACCGGGGCCGCGGTGCCCGCCGTGGACCTGGTGATGGAGCAGGTGCCCGCCGAGCTGCGCGGCCAGGTGGAGCGGGAGTTCCAGACCAGCCAGATTGAGATCGGCAGCCCGCCCGGCCTGGAGCTGAGCTCGATCCGGCACTCGCTGGGCATGCTGCGCGCCGCGCTCGCCGACGCCGCCGAGCGGGCCGGCGTACGGCTGCTGGCCATCGGCACCGGCCCGGTGGAGGGCCCGGTCCCGCCGGTGGTCGACAAGCCCCGCTTCGACCGGATGATCGAGCGGTTCCGGCTGCTGGTGCCCGGTCCCGGCAACAACGGCATGCACGTCCACGTCGGCGTCCCCGACCCGGAGACCGGCGTGCAGGTGCTCAACCACGTCCGGCCCTGGCTGCCGGTGTTGCAGGCGGTCACCACCAACTCGCCCTTCGCCCGGGGCGCGGACACCGGCTACGCGAGCTGGCGCTCGGTCGAGTGGGAGCACTGGCCGTCGGTGGCGCCGACCCCCTGGCTGGAGTCGCACGAGCACTACCAGCGGCTCATCCGGCAGCTGATCGCCACCGGCGTGATGCTCGACGAGGGAATGCTCTACTGGTACGCCCGGCTGTCGGCGAAGTACCCGACGGTGGAGCTCCGGATCGGCGACGTCTGCCCCTCGGTGGACGACTCGGTGCTGGTCGCCGCCCTGGTGCGGGCCCTCGTGGCGACCGCGATGACGGACATCGCCGCCGGTCGCCCGGCGGTGAACACCGACCACCACCTGCTGGTCGCCGCCCACTGGCGGGCCGCCCACGACGGGCTGGAGGGCGAGGGCGTCGACTTCACCAACGGTGAGCTGCGGCCGGCCTGGGAGCTGCTGGACCGGATGGTGGACCGGGTCCGTCCGGCGCTGGCGGAGCACGGCGACCTCGACGAGGTGACCGACCTGCTCGGCGGGCTGCGCCGGCACGGCTCCGGGGCCGCCCGGCAGCGGGCCGTGTACGCCCGCACCGGCCGGTTGCAGGATGTGGTCGCCGACGTGGCGCGACAGACCCGCGGCTGATCCGCACATGGGAGACTGGACATCGTGACCCAACGGCTGATCGTCATCGGCGGGGACGCGGGCGGCATGGCGGCGGCGTCCCAGGCCCGTCGCCGCCGCGGCCGCGACGACCTGGAGATCGTCGCGTTCGACCGGGGGCACTTCACCTCCTACTCGGCCTGCGGCATCCCGTACTGGATCAGCGGGGTGGTCCCGGAGCGGGACCAGCTCATCGCCCGCGACCCGGCCACCTTCCGCGACGACTTCGCCATCGACGTGCGGCTGCGCACCGAGGTCACCGGCATCGACCTGGAGCGCCGCGAGGTCGTCGCCCGGGAGGTCGACGGTGGCCGCCAGGTCCGCGAGCGGTTCGACACCCTGGTGTACGCGACCGGCGCCGTCCCGGTGCAGCCGTCCTGGGCCACCGGCACCGCGGGCATCTTCGGCATGCAGACCCTCGACGACGGCGCCGCGCTGCGGGAGTGGCTGAACGGGGATCCGGCGCCCCGCCGGGCGGTGGTGGTCGGCGGCGGCTACATCGGGGTGGAGATGGCCGAGGCGATGATCGAGTGCGGGCTCTCGGTCACCCTCGTCGAGCAGGCCGAACAGCCGATGTCCACGGTCGATCCTGACATGGCCGCGCTGGTGGTGGAGGCGATACGCGGACTGGGCGTCGAGGTCCGTACCGGCACGACCGTGACCGGCGTCGAGGAACGCGACGGCCGGGTGTCCGCCGTGGTCACCCCGGACGGCCCGCTGCCGGCCGACGTCGTGGTCCTGGGCCTGGGGGTACGCCCCAACACCGCGCTCGCCGAGGCCGCCGGCCTGCCGCTCGGACCCACCGGCGGGATCCGGGTGGACCGGCGGATGCGGGTGCCCGGGGTATCCGACGTCTGGGCGGCCGGTGACTGCGTGGAGACCCTGCACCTGGTCAGCGGCATGCCGGTGCACATCCCGCTCGGCACCCACGCCAACAAGCAGGGCCGGGTCGCCGGGATCAACATCGGCGGCGGGTACGCCACCTTCCCCGGCGTGATCGGCACCTCGGTCACCAAGGTCTGCGACCTGGAGGTGGGGCGGACCGGGCTGCGCGAGCGGGACGCCACGGCGGCCGGCTTCGAGTTCGTCACCGTCATCGTCGAGTCCACCAGCCGGGCCGGCTACTACCCGGGGGCCCAACCGATGATGGTGAAGCTGATCGCCGAGCGTCCCACCGGCCGGCTGCTCGGCGCCCAGATCGTCGGCCGATCCGAGGCGGCGAAGCGGATCGACGCGCTGGCGGTGGCGCTCTGGAACGGCATGACCGTGGACGACATGACCGGGCTCGACCTCGGCTACGCCCCGCCGTTCTCGCCGGTCTGGGACCCGGTGCTGATCGCCGCCCGCAAGGCCGTCGACACCCTGGCCGGGTCGGGCCGCTGACCCCGGTCGGCTTTGAGTGCGGTTCTTGTCGCCCGGACGACAACCACCGCACCCGAATTCCAGTGGGATGGCGGGGTGCGGATGCCGGCGGACGACGCGTCAGGGTTGGACTGGCTGCTGTTCACCCAGTCGGGGGTGCTCACGTGGGGGCAGGCGACCAGGGAGTTGGGTCCGTCGGCGGTGCGGCACCGCCTCGCCACGGGACGCTGGCACCGGCTCTGCCGAGGGCTGCTCCGGGTGGGCGACCCGCGCGCGACGTTCCACCGGGAACAGCAGTGGTGGGTGGCGGTGCTCGCCGCGGGGCAGGGCGCTGTCCTCGCCGGACTGGCCGCGGCGCAGGCGGCGGGGCTGCGTGGCAACTGGCGGTACGAGGTCGTCGACGTGCTCGTGCCGCATGGTCGGCGGGCCGCGGATCTGCTGCGGCGGCTTCCACCAGGGCTGCCGGCCGTCCGGGTCCGCCGCACCCGTGACCTCCCGGCCGAGGACCGCCAGCGCGGCCACCCTGACCGGACCGGCATGGCACGCTCCCTGGTGGACGCCGCCGGGTGGGCCCGCACGGACGACCAGGCGCAGGAAATTCTGACGGCCGGCTGCCAGCAGCGCCGGGTGACGCCGGACGAGATCGGCGTGGTGCTGGAGCGGATGCCACGGGTCCATCGCCGGCTCCTGATCCGGCAGACCCTGCGGGACATCGCCGGCGGAGCCGAGGCGCTGTCGGAGATCGACCTGGTCCGGCTCTGCCGGCGGCATGGCCTACCCGTTCCCGAGGGACAGGAAAGGCGGCGCGACGCCAACGGACGGGTGCGCTACCTGGACGCCTACTGGCGACGTTGGGGCCTGCACGTCGAGGTCGACGGCGGCACCACATGGACGTCCGGCACTGGGCGGCAGACCTGCGGCGGCAGAACCAGATCTGGATTGAGGGGGACCGCATCCTTCGGTTCACCGCCTTCGACGTTCGCCGCCGGCCCGACGAGGTGGCGGCCCAACTACGCGCCGCGTTGATGGCCGCTGGTTGGCGCCCCTGACCCTTGCGGGCTCCGGGTGCGTCTGTTGCCGCTACGGCGACAAGAAACGCACCCGGAGCGAGGCATCGCGTGGCCGGGCAAGGCGCGGTCGCCACCGGGAAGGTGAGTCCGGCACGGCCGTGGCGGGCAGGATGGCCGGGTGGAGATCCCGGCGGGGTTGGGGTGGGTACGGCGGGTGCCCGCCGGGCGGGCCTGGCTGGCGACGCTGCCCCGGCTGCGGGACGAGTGCGCCGACCGCTGGTCGCTGCGGCTCGGACCACCGTTCCCGTACGCCTTCGCCTCCCTCGCGATGCCGGCCGAGTTGCCCGACGGCACCGCCGCGGTGCTGAAACTCCAGTACCCCGAGCCGGACAGCCGGCACGAGGGTGACGCGCTGGCGCGTTGGGACGGCGACGGGGCGGTCCGGCTGCTCGCCCGCGATCCCGAGCGGCGGGCGCTGCTGGTGGAGCGCTGCCGGCCGGGTTCGCCGCTGCACCAGGTCCCGCCCGACGAGGCGCTGGACGTGGTCGCCGGCCTGCTGCCCCGGCTGTGGCGGCCGGCCGGCGTGCCGTTCACCCCGCTGGCCGAGGAGGCCGCGGGCTGGCTGACGCGCGCGCCGCTGAACTGGGAGCGGGCCGGCCGGCCGTACGAGCGGCGGCTGCTCGACGCGGCGCTCGGGCGGCTCGCCGAGCTGGTCGGCAGCCAGGGCGAGCAGGTGCTGGTCAACCAGGACCTGCACGCCGGCAACGTGCTGCGGGCGACCCGGGAGCCCTGGCTGGTGATCGACCCGAAGCCGCTCGCCGGTGAGCGGGAGTTCTCCGTGGCGCCGGTCGTACGCGGCCCCGAGCTGGGTCACTCGCCCGCCGCGGTGCGCCGCCGGCTCGACCGGATCACCGGCGCGCTGGGGCTGGACCGGGAGCGGGTGCGCGGCTGGACCATCGGGCAGACGTTGGCCTGGAGCACGGACGGGGAGACCGTCTTCACCAACCAGGTCGAGGTGGTCCGCTGGCTCGTCGACGACGCCTGACCGCCCCGATCCCGGTCAGGAGGTCTGGCAGGTGGGGCACCAGTAGAGGTTGCGGCCGGCCAGCTCGCCCCGGCTGACCGCCGTGCCGCAGACGTGGCAGGGGTCGCCGGGGCGGCGGTAGACGTACACCTCGCCGCCGTGCCGGTCGACGCGGGCGGCGCGGCCCATCGCCTCGGGCAGGTGGGCGTCCCGCACGGTGTCGATCCGGCCGCGCAGGACGGCCCGGGTCATCAGCTCGACCAGGTCGGCCCAGAGCGCGTCCCAGCCGGCCGGGGTGAGCTGCCGGCCGGGGAGGGTGGGCGGCAGTCCGCCCCGGAACAGCGCCTCGGTCACGAAGATCAGGCCGGTGCCGGCCACCACCGACTGGTCCAGCAGCAGCGCGGCCAGCGGCGTGGGGCTGCGCCGGATCCGGGCGTACGCGCGGGCCGGGTCGGCGTCGCCGCGCAGCGGGTCCGGGCCGAGCCGGTCCCGCAGCGCCGCCACCTCGGCCGGGGTGAGCAGCTCGCAGGCGGTGGGGCCGCGCAGGTCGAGCCAGTGCCGGTCACTGGCCAGCCGCAACCGGACCTGCCCCACCGGGTGCGGCGGCTCCCCCGGCCCGTCGGTGAACTTTCCGTACAGCCCGAGGTGGACGTGCAGGGTCAGCTCGTCGGCGTAGTGGTGCAGCAGGTGCTTGCCGTACGCCTCGGTGCCGTCGAGGACGGTGCCGGAGAGCCGGGCGGCGCCCTCGGCGAAGCGGCCCTGCGGGCTGGCGGCGGTCAGCTTGTCGCCGGCGAAGAGCTCGGCGTGCCGGGCCGCCAGGCGATGGATGGTGTGTCCCTCTGGCACCGGTCAACGGTAGCGCCGGGCCGGAGTGTGACGAACGGACGCACGGGGTACTTCACGGTGCGTAACCCGCGTGGCTGCCACCGACGATACGAGGCCTCCACGCACGGACCAGGAGGTGTCAGGGTGAACATTCCTTCTCTGTCGCGGCGGCGCAGCGTGCCGGCGCAGGACAGCAACGATGACGGGCGGATCGACGGGCGTGACGGGACGCCAGGCGACGCCCGGCCGGTGGTCACCGACCGCGACGCGGACCGGACCACGTACCGCAGCAACGCCGCCGCCGGCGACGGGCCGGACGCCGACGCGGAGCGCCGCGCGGCCGACCGGGCCGCGCTGGCCCGCGCCGCCACCGCCCGACCCGCCGCCACGCGGGGAGGACCAGCCCGAGTCCAGGTGACCGGGGTGCGCCCGGCCACT
>NZ_JBAKHM010000038.1:0-36970 GCF_036902725.1 Micromonospora psammae
CGGCCCCGATCGACAAGGACCTCTACGACCTGCCCCCGGAGGAGTGGGGCGACGTCAAGCAGGTGCCGGGCTCGCTGCCGGCCGTGCTCGACGCCCTCGAGGCCGACCACGACTACCTGCTCGACGGGGGCGTCTTCACCCCCGACCTGATCTCCACCTGGGTGAGCTGGAAGCGGGCCAACGAGGTCGACCCGGTGCGCCTGCGCCCGACCCCGCACGAGTTCGCGATGTACTTCGACTGCTGAGTGCGATCACGGCCGTGACCTGCACGAGCAGGTTCACTGCGGATCTTGGGTACAGGCTGGGTACAGCCTGAGGAACGGCGGTCATGCTCGGCTCCCAGCCGGCATGACCGCCGTTTCCTGCTGGCCTAGCGCGCTGTCAATGAGTAGCCGGGTCCGGTCGACCGCGTCCGGCCACTCGTGGACGTACGTGTTGAGCGTGACGGTAGGGGTGGTCACCGGTCCCGGGTCGGCTTGCCAGTGGCCGAGCGGGGCAACGTCGTGACGATGACGATGTCACGGGGCAGTTCGGCGCGGGTGAGCCGGTGCCGTAGCCACTCGCGGAGGCTGGCCTCGGTCAACGTGTGATCTGTACGCACCTCGACCGTGGCCAGCAGGCGCTGGCCGAACTCCTCGTCGGGTACCGGCCGCAGCACGGCGTCTGCCACGTCGGGGTGGCTGGTGATCACGGCGGCGACAGGGCCGGGGTACACGTTCTGTCCACCGGAGACGATCATGTCGTCGATCCGGCCGTCCAGCAGGAGCCGGCCCACCAGGTCGAGGTGGCCGAGGTCACCAGTGGCGAGCCAGGCTCCGCCCGGCTGCCATCCGCTGACCTGTACCTCACCGACGTGGCCGGGTGGGAGGGGCGCGCCAGCGCGGTCGACGACCCGCAGTCGTACGCCTCGCGGTGACCGGCCGACGGTGCCGGGCGCGGCTCGCAGGTCGGTAGGCGTGGCCATCGCGGCCCAGCCTGCCTCGGTCGTCGCGTACATGTTGAAGACGCGGTCGCCGAAGAGTCCGCGCAGCCGCTCGCCGAGTTCGACCGGTAGAGGGGCGGCGCCGCTGATCACCGCCCGCAAATGGCGGAGCGGGGGGCGATCGGTCACGGGTAGGTCGCACATGCGCCGCAGCTGGATGGGCAGTGCGACGAGCAACCGGGCGCGGTGCTCCTCAACCGCGTCGAGGATGTCCTGCGGGTCGCGGCCGCTGACCAGCACCACCGGACCGCCGAGGGTCAGGCCGGCCGAGAGGTACGTCAGCCCGTAGCCGTGGTGGACCGGTGCGGCGACGGCGATCGGTTCCCCAGGGCGGACCGGGGTGAGCCGCAGGTGGGTGATGGCCGGGCCGAGGAGCATGCGCACCGGCAGGGGTCGGGACACGCTGCGAGGGGTGCCGGTGGTGCCGGACGTGAGCACCGACATCCGGCCCTTGCCGCGCCCTCGGGGCGGATACGTCGCCGGGTCGCCGGCCAACAGCACGGATATCGGCACGGCGGGCACCGGGCACGCCGGCGCGCCCGACTCGTGTACCAGCGCGACCAGGCGTTCCCGGGTCACCAGGTCGGTTAGCCGGTCGGCGGGCAGGTCCGGGGGCAGCAGCAGCACATCAGCGCCGGCGCGGGCCAGGCCGGCCGCTGCCGCGACGAAGCCGCGGTGGTCGCGGCAGGCGAGGCCCACCCGGTCACCGGGCTGTACGCCGAGGGTCGCCTGGGCCGCCGCCGCGCACCTGCCGGCGGCCGCGTCGAGTTCCGCGTACGTGGCCGGTCCGTCCTCATCGATCACGGCGACCGCCGTCGGCGACCCGGCGGCGACCGCCGTGGCGAGGGTACGCCCGTGGCGGCGGCCAGCCCGCGCCAACCGGACCAGCCGGCCCGGCCGCAAAAGGTCCGCGCCGACCATGACCCGTACCGGTTCGGTCGCCGCCACCACCTGTAGCCCCGCGGCGAGCGCCCGCTCCACCGCGCGGGGCAGCGCGGCCGCCGCCGCCGAGCCGAGCCGAGCCCACCACGGCCACCAGGTCCGCGGGCGCGCGACGGCGCGGCACACGATGCCCGCCGCCTCGTCGGCCGACATCGCCGGCGCACGCCGGTAGTGCGCGGTAGGTGCAAGCATCCGGGTACGCACCAGGTTGCAGTACACGGTGCTGACGGTGACGTCGTCATGCCGCAGCTCGGCGGCGGCAGTGCGCAGCCACGTGTCGAACGCCGCCTTCGAGGCGTGGTACGCCGACCAGTGCGGGGCGTTGATGGCGAGTCCGGCCGTCGAGACGTTCACGACGTGCCCACCGCCGGTGGTCCGCATGCCGGACAGCAGCACCAGCAGGAGTTGCGCCGGCCCCAGGTAATTCAGGTTGATCGTGCGTTCGAGGTCGTGGAACCGGTCGGCGGTGTCGGCCACCGCCCGGCGGATCGACCGCCCGGCATTGTTGACCACCACATCGATCCGGCGGTACCGCGTCAGCAACTCCTCCGCCAGCGCGGCGGCCTCCGCGGGTACTGAGATGTCAGCGGGGTGAACGTACGCCACGCCGCCGCCCACCACGATCTCGTCCCGAACCTGCTCCAGCCGCGACGCCGTGCGTGCCACAAGAAGTACAACGGCGCCCGCCGCGGACAGCCGGCGGGCAGTCGCCGCGCCGATCCCCTCAGACGCGCCGGTCACGAGGACAGTACGACCGGCGACCGCCGCGCGCAGCCGGTCAGGACTCACCCCACGTCCGGTGACACCCGCAGCAATCCGCACCGAATGCATGAGCCCGCCCACCGCATGATTGTGGCGTCAGCTCGGAACCTGTCAAGATCAATGAGACGGCCACTTCCGCCGGCCGTCCGCGCCTTGCCGCTTCGCTCCCGGCGCGGCCCGGCGATGGCCACCGCGAGACCGGCGGACACGCCGAGACCCCGACCATCCTCATCTGAGATGACCGGGGCTGACGCGAAATCAACGATCTAAGGCGCGGACACCCATACCCGGGGGCATCGCCTGCTACGCCTACCCTGGCGCCGTGACGGCCATGGACGTGTCTCAGGCAGTGATGGTTGCGCTGGTCGTTGGCGGCAGTGTCGCTGTGATCGTGCTCGCCGGTGTTGTTTTGGTCCGCAGCCGACGCCCCGAAACTGCCAGGTTGTTCGGTCGAGTGGTGCACCGTCCTCGGCTCTGGGCGTCCGCTGCCGTCTGCTGTGGTGCTGCCGGACTTCTGTTCGAGGCGCGGGAGTTCATGCCCCGGAGCTGGCAGGAATCGACCCACAACCTCCTTGGTGTGCTGATGCTGGCCTTCTTTGTCCTGTTCCCCGCCCACCTTGTGAGCCAGTGGAGCGCCCAGCGTCGCCAGCACCGATAGGCCGCAAGCCAGGCCGTGACGCACGCTGGCGGACTGCCGGCTCTTCCGCGTTGACACCAAGCGACACGCATCGGGAACCTGCCTCCGGCGGGCAGGGCCTCCGGCCCTACGACCCGGGGATGGCCTCCGGCGGCCGGGGCTACTCGCCCCGGACCCTCGGCGACTCTGGGGTGCCCCGGCCGCGACCGGCGTTCCGTCGCACACCGGGGGCCACCAGACCGCGCCGACCTGGTCGAGGTCGTTCGTCCGGCGGGGCGCTCCACCTGGACCAGGTCGGCGCGGCCCGGCAGGACGGAGCCTGCACGACGGGATGCCGCACCGGTCCCCTTCGAAACCACTCGCACACAACACCACCCCATGATCATTAGGTACACGAGGGGTACAGATGCCGCCTGGAAACACTGGATGACGATGGACGTTGATATGCGGCGTACGACCTGCTCAGCGGCTTGATCGATGCCACTCCCCAGGTCAGCCGCCACGCACGGTTAGTTCGCGGGTCGACGGGCATCGCCGTCAAGCGACTCGGCGGGTCCGGTCGGGACCGGTCACCGGGGAGCGCGGGCCGTCAGCCGGGCCCGCAGCGCCACCCCGACCAGCACCACCACCAGCAGCGTCATCGCGACCGCCCCGGGCGCCTTGCCGTACCGGGCCACGGTGGTCCCGGCCGGCAGGCTCAGGAAGGAGGCCACCGCGGCGGGCAGCACGAACCAGGTCGTCCGGGACGCCGAGACGGCCAGCAGGAAGAGCGGCCCGGTGGCGTACCAGGGGTGGAAGACCGGGGCCAGGGCCACCGTGGCGACCAGCGCCACCCCGGCGGCGAAGAGAGTGACCCGCGGGCGGGCCGCCGCGAGCCGGTGCACCCGCCGCCGGACGTCGTTGAGCCGGCGCAGCGCCGTCCACGCCCGCCACCAGAGCACCACCAGCAGGACCGCCAGCAGCACCAGCGCCACCACGCGGGCCACCGGCACCGCCTCCGGCCGCCGGCCGAGCGACTCCCCCACGTAGTCCACGACGAAGCCCACCGCCGTGGGCGGCGACGTCCACTGCTTCGAGTCACCACTGCGTGCCAGGCCGCCGACCCAGCCGAGGCCGAGCCCGGACAGCGCCGTGACGGCCGCCAGCGCGGCCAGCACAGCGCCGGCCAGCCAACCGCCGTCGCGCAGCAACGCCCGCACCGTGTACCGGCCGTGGACCGCGGCGAGCGCCGCGAACGGCAGCACCACCACGGCGGTCGCCTTCACCGCCACCGCCAGGCCCAGCAGCACCCCCGCTACCACCAGCCCCTTCGGCCGGCCGGGCAGCCGGACCAGCACCAGCAGGCCGAGCAGCAGCAGCCCGAGCAGCACCGCGTCGTTGTGCGCGCCGGCGACCAGGTGCACCCCGACCAGGGGGCACGCCAACGCCAGCCAGGCCGCCCGGGCGGTGGGCACCCGCGCCGCGCCGGCCAGCCCCGGCAGGCAGAGCGCGGCCAGCAGCACCCCGGCCAGGGCGAGGACCCGCAGCAGCAGCACCGTGCCGACCAGGCCGCCGCCGAGGGTCGCGGCCAGCGCGGTGAGGAGCACGAAGAACGGGCCGTACGGGGCCGGGGTGTCCCGCCAGATCGGCGCGACCGCGTCGACCCACGGGCAGCCGGCCGCCGCCACCCCCGTCTGGTACGGGTCGCGGCCGGCCGCGTACGCCCACCCCTGGCAGGCGTACGAGTAGACGTCCCGGCTGCCCAGCGGCGGCGCGGCCAGCAGCGGCACCAGCCAGAGCCCGGCGGTCAGGTACGCCCACCGGGTCGACGGCGCGCCCCGCCTCAGTGACCACCACGCGCCGACCAGCAGCGCCGTGCCGACCAGCCAGCAGGCCAGCGCCGCCGGCTCCGTCGCGCCGGTCGGTGGGATGCGCGGCAGCGCCCCGCCGAGCCATCCGGCGACCGTCAGCAGCACCGCGCCGGCCAGACCGGCGTACCGGGCGGCACGGGCCCGGCCGGTCGACGCGGGGCCGGGCTCGGTCACCGGCGGGCCTCTCCTCAGTCGGTGGGGGCCGGCCGGCGGGCCGCCCGAGCCGACCGTACCAACCAGACCGCCACCACGATCACCAACAGCGTCATCAGCGGCGCCCCGGGCATCTTGGTGTACCGGGCCAGCCCGGTGCCGTCGGCCAGCACCAGGAACGACGAGACCAGCGCGACCAGCGCGAACCAGCCGGTACGCCGCGCGGTGGCGGCCAGCACGGTCAGCGGCCAGACCCAGTACCAGGGGTGGAACAGCGGAGCCAGCGCCACCGTGGCGGCCAGCGCCAGCCCGGCGTGCCAGAGCGGGTCCCGGGTGCGGGCCCGCCACCAGAGCCACACCAGCAGCACCCCGAGCACCAGCACCCCGATCGCCCGGGTCACCGGCAGCGCGTCGACGTGCGCGCCGAAGAGCGCTGCCACGTACCCCACGGTCTGCCCGACCGCGGTGGGCGGCGAGGTCCAGGCGATCACCAGGCCGCCCTGCTCCAACCCGCCGATCCAGCCGAAGCCCAGTCCCGTCGCCAGGGTCGCCGCGACCGCCGCGGCGAGCGCGCCGGCCACCACCGGGCCGCCGTCGCGGACCAGGGTCCGGATCCGGTACGGCCCGGCCATCGCGGCCAGCGCGGCGAACGGCACCACCACCAACGCGGTGATCTTGACGGCGGCGGCGAGCCCGAGCAGCACTCCCCCGGCCAGCAGCCACCAGCGCCGACCGGGCCGGGACGCCACCACCGCCAGGCCGGCGACCAGCAGGCCGACCATCAGCGCGTCGTTGTGCGCCCCGGAGACCAGGTGCACGCCGACCAGCGGGCAGGCCAGCGCCAGCCAGAGCGCCCGTGGCACCTCGACCCCGCAGCGGCGGGCCAGCACCGGCAGGCACGCGGCGGTCAGCGCCACCCCGGCCACCGCCAGCAGCCGGAACAGCACGACGGCGGCGGTGAGCGAGCCGGTGGCCTTGACGATCGCGCCGGAGATCAGGATGAACAGCGGCCCGTACGGCGCGGGGGTGTCCCGCCAGATGTACGAGATGGTGTCCAGCCACGGGCAGGGCAGCGCGGAGACCCCCTGCTCGTACGGGCTGATCCCGGCCGCGTAGCTCGCGCCCTGGCAGGCGTACGCGTAGGCGTCGCGGCTGCCCAACGGCGGCGTGAACAGCAGCGGGAGCAGCCAGAGCCCGGCGGTGACCAGCGCCCAGCGGGCCGAGGGCACCCGGTCGCGCAGCGACCACCAGGCCCACGCCAGCAGGCTGGTGCCGACCAGCCAGCAGCCGATGATCAGCGGACCGTGCCGCCCCTGCCAGATGCTGACCGGGTTGGGGCGCAGGTCCCCGTCGGGCAGCGCGCCACCGAGGTACGCGGCGACGGCGAGCAGCGCCGAGCCGGCCAGTCCGATCCAGCGAGTGAGGTGGTGAGGCACGCCGGACATGCTGCCAGTACCGTGGTCGCGGATCGGAGGTGGGCATGCGGGGCAGCAGGGTGGTGGGGCTTTCCGCCGTCTGCGCCGCCGTGCTGGGCGGGGTGTACCTGGCCCTGCCGAGGATGGGCTCCGACCTCTCCGCCCAGGTGGCCCGGGCCGACTTCTTCGCCGCGCACGGTCCCGCCCTGATCGACCTGCGCTGGTACGGCGGCATCCACCCGCTCGGCTACAGCCTGGTCTCCCCGCCGGTGATGGCGACCCTCGGCGTTCCGGTCACCGGCGCGCTGGCGCTGGTCGGGGCGGCCGCCGCGTTCGCCGCCCTGCTGGTCCGCACCGCGGTGCCCCGCCCGCTGCTCGGCAGCCTGGTCGGGGTCCTGACGATCGCCGGCAACCTGGTCTCCGGCCGCGTCACGTACGCCCTCGGGGTGGCCTTCGGCCTGGCCGCGCTGCTCGCGTTGACCATCCCCGCGCACGCCCCGCCCCGCCGCCTCCGCCCGGTGCTGGTGGTGGCCGGCGCGCTGCTGGCCTCGGCGACCAGCCCGGTCGCCGGGCTCTTCGTCGGCCTGGCCGGGGCGGCGCTGCTGCTGACCCGCCGCTACGGCGACGGCCTGCTGCTCGGGGTGGCCGCGGCGGTGCCGCTGGCGGTGACCGGGCTGCTCTTCGGCGAGGGCGGCTGGATGAACATCAGCCGGGCCGACACGCTCCGGGCGGTGCTGACCAGCCTGGTGGTGGCCGCGTTGGTCGGGTACCGGCCGGTCCGGGTGGGGGCGCTGCTCTCGGCGGCCGGGGTGCTGGCGGCGGCGCTGGTGCACACCCCGGTCGGGTTGAACGCGACCCGGCTGGCCGTGATGTTCGCCCTGCCCGTGCTGGCCGCCGGGGCCCGGCTGCCGGCGTGGGCGGCGGACCGGCTCCCCCGCCTTTCCCGTACGCGGCGCGTCCCGCCCGCCTCGGTGGCGCTCGCGGCGCTGCTGGCGGCGGTCTGCTGGTGGCAACCACCGGTGGTCGCCGCCGACGTCCGCAGCATCGACGACCCGACCAGTGCGGGGGCGTTCTTCGCACCGCTCCGCGCCGAACTGGCCCGCCGGGGGCTCACCGGGCGGGTGGAGGTGCCCCCGACCCGGAACTACTGGGAGGCCGCGCAGCTCGGCGACGTG
This sequence comes from Micromonospora psammae, assembly GCF_036902725.1. Lineage (NCBI taxonomy): Bacteria > Bacillati > Actinomycetota > Actinomycetes > Micromonosporales > Micromonosporaceae > Micromonospora > Micromonospora psammae. The sequence continues at coordinate 7,917 of NZ_JBAKHM010000038.1, forward strand.
CCGCTGGCCCGGGGCTGGCTGCGGCAGGCCGACATCGCCCGCAATCCCCTCTTCTTCACCCGGGTGCCCGGGGCCGCCGGCACGGGCGTGCCCCTGACGGCCGACAGCTACCGGGCCTGGCTGCACGAGAACGCCGTGCAGTACGTGGCGGTCCCGGACGCCCCGCTCTCCTGGGTCGGCCAGGCCGAGGCGGAGCTGGTCTCCGCCGGCCTGCCGTACCTGAGCCCGGTCTGGTCCGCCCCCCGTTGGCGGCTCTACGCGGTGGCCGACCCGACGCCGCTGGTGGGCACCCCGGCTGAGCTGGTACGACAGGACGCCGCTTCGCTGACCTTCCGGACGTCCACCGCCGGCACCCTCCCGGTCCGCATCCGGCACACCCGCTGGCTGTCCGCGTCGGGCGGCGCGACGATCCGCGCCGACGGGCAGTGGACGGCGGTCACCGTGCCGGCCGCGGGCACCTACACCCTCGCCGGCTGACCAGCCCGGCGCCTCCCGGCCGGTCCCCGCGCGAGCCGGCGACTTCTCCGACCGGCAACTGCGCGGACCGGCAACTGGCGCGGACCCGACGATCGAGCAGGCCCAGCGGCCATACGAGCCGGCAGGCGGTCGACCAAGGCGCGACTGAGCCGACCAGACGGCTGAGGGGGGCCGGCGGCTGAGCGGGGCCGGCGGCTGAGCGGTCTCGGCTGTATCTTGCCCGCCCTTTAGAGCTGATGACGAAAACGAGTCACCACCGCCGCTACCGCTGGCCCGCCCGGCAGCGGACCATGGCGGGAACGAAGGCGTGATTCGTTTTCGTCATCAGCTCTAAAGGACAACAACAGCGGGTGCGCTGCCCGCCGGCATTTCCCCGGCTCCGCCGAACGCGCCCGTCCCGAACCCGGGTCGTGCCCGGCAGCCGGGTCAGGCCGGGCGAGGTCGCGGCCGACCGGGGCGGAGCGGACGCGGCCCGAGCGGGCGGAGCGGACGCGACCCGAGCGGGCAAAGCGGACGCGACCCGAGCGGGCAAAGCGAACGCCGACGTGCAGCCCCTGCTCGCGACCAGCCCGACCAGGCCGGGCCGCGAGCGCGGCGACCGGCGCAGAGCGGACGCCGACGCGCAGCCCTAGTCGCGGGTGGCGGCCGGGTCAGGCGGGGCCAGGCCTGGTCAGGCGGGGTCAGGCGGGGTCAGGCGGGGTCAGGCGGGGTCAGGCGGGGTCAGGCCGGGTCGGGGTCGCGGCGGGCCGGGGAGGGGCGGGCGCGGACGTGCAGCCGCTCGCCCTGCGGGCCGAAGAGGCTGAGGATCTCCAGCGGGGTGTCGAACGGGTTGCCGAACCAGTGCGGCGTCCGCGTGTCGAACTCGGCGACCTCGCCCGCCTCCAAGGTCAGGTCATGCCCGCCCAGCAGCAGCCGGACCCGTCCGGAGAGCACGTAGAGCCACTCGTACCCCTCGTGCACCTGGGGTGTCGGCTCCCCCGCCCGCACCCCCGGTGGGTAGATCATCTTGTACGCCTGCACGCCGCCCGGGCGGCGGGTCAGCGGCAGGATGGTGACGCCGCCCCGGACCATCGGCCGGGGGTGGACCCGGGGGTCCCCGGTGGCCGGAGCGCCGACCAGGTCGTCGAGCGGCACGCGGTGGAACCGGGCCAGGGGAAGCAGCAGCTCCAGGGTCGGTCGGCGTCCGCCGGACTCCAGCCGGGACAGCGTGCTGACCGAGATCCCGGTCGCCTGCGAGAGTTGGGCGAGCGTCACCGAACGCTGCTGGCGCAGCGCCCGCAGCCGGGGCCCCACCGTCGTCAGCACCTCGTCCGGGGCCGCCCCGGCGCCGTCCTGTTCCCGCCCACCGTCGTTTGCCATGTTGGCAATGATATTTGTCGGGTCGGCAGGGGGCGTGGACGATCCGTGGCGTCGGGGCGGGAGCGGTCCGCCCGCAGGAGAAGGTGGGAACGATGACGAATCATTCCGTGCACGACGTCGTGGTCGTCGGTGGTGGCGCGGCGGGGCTCAGCGGGGCCCTGGCCCTGGGGCGGTTCCGCCGTTCGGTCCTGGTGATCGACGGCGGTGCGCCGCGCAACGCCCCCGCGGAGCACGTGCACAACTACCTGACCAGCGAGGGCCTCCCGCCCGCCGAGCTGTACGCCGGCGCCCGGGCCGAGGTCGCCGGGTACGGCGTGCCGATCATCGACGGCACGGTCACCACCGCCCGGCCGGTCGACGGCCCGGACGGCGCCCGGTTCGCCGTCGAGCTGGCCGACGGCAGCACCAGGCTCGCGCGCCGGCTGCTGGTCACCACGGGCCTGGTCGACGAGCTGCCCGACATCGCGGGCGTGGCCGAGCGGTGGGGCCGGGACGTGCTGCACTGCCCGTACTGCCACGGCTGGGAGGTCCGGGACCAGGCCGTCGGCGTGCTCGCCACCGGTCCGATGGCCACGCACCAGGCACTGCTGTTCCGGCAGCTGACCGACGACGTGGTGCTCTTCGCGCACACCGGACCGGCCCTGCCCGACGAGCAGGCGGAGCAGTTGGCCGCCCGGGGCGTCCGGGTGGTCACGGGCGAGGTGGCGGCGCTGGAGGTGCACGACGACCGGCTGACCGGCGTACGGCTGCGCTCGGGCGAGCTGGTCGCCCGGCAGGCCCTGCTGGTGGCGCCCCGGTTCGTCGCGCGGGCCGGGCTGCTCGCCGGGCTGGGGCTGCCGGCCAGCGACTTCGTCGTCGCCGGGCACGTGCTCGGCACGTACGTGGCCGCCGAGGCCGGGGGCGCCACCGAGGTACCGGGAGTGTGGGTGGCCGGCAACGTCGCCGACCCGCAGGCGACCGTGATCGCCGCCGCCGCCGCGGGCCTGAAGGCCGCCGCCGGGCTCAACGCCGACCTGATCGCCGAGGAGACCGCGCGGGCCGTCGCCGCCCGGCGCGCGACGGTGGACGACGCCACCGCGCGTTTCTGGGACGACCTCTACGAGGGGCGCGACCAGGTCTGGAGCGGGCGACCGAACCCGCACCTGGTCGACGTGGTCGGCGCGCTGCCGAAGGGCACCGCACTGGACCTCGGCTGCGGGGAGGGCGGCGACGCGGTCTGGCTGGCCGACCAGGGCTGGCAGGTCACCGCGGTCGACGTGTCCGCAACGGCCCTCGACCGGGCCACGGCCCGGGCGGCCAGCGCCGGGGTGTCGGACCGGATCGACTTCCGCCGGCACGACCTCACCCGCAGCTTCCCCGAGGGCAGCTACGACCTGGTCTCCGCCCAGTTCCTCCAGACGCCGCTGGAGTTTCCCCGGGAGCAGGTGCTGCGGGCGGCGGCCGGGGCGGTGGCGCCCGGCGGCCGGCTGCTGATCGTCGAGCACGGTGAGGTGCCGCCGTGGAGCCGCCTGGCCCACCCGCACCTGCGCTTCCCCACCCCGCAGGAGACTCTGGCCGCGCTCGACCTGGACCCGGACGAGTGGCACACCGAGCGGCTGGACGCGCCACGCCGGCAGGTCACCGGCCCGGACGGGGAGCCGGCCACCCTGGTCGACCACCTGGTGCTGCTACGCCGCCGGTGACGCCGGCCGGAGCGTGACCGCCGGGCCAGTCAGGTGTCGCCGTCGAGGACCCGCTGCATCGCCGCGCGGGAGCGGCGGGCGGTGCGCAGGTACTCGTCGAGGAACTCGCCGGGGTCGTCGCGGCCGAGCAGCCGGACCACCCCGGCCAGCTCCACCCCGTGCCGGGGCAGTTGGTCGCCGGCCCGGCCACGGACCAGCATCAGCGCGTTGCGGACCTGCCCGGCGAGGCTCCACCCGGCGGCCATCTCGGCGGCGTCCGCCGGGTCGACCAGGCCGGCGTCCCGGGCCGCCGCGAGCGCGTCGAGGGTACGCGTGCCGCGCAGCGCCGGGTGGGTTCCGGCGTGCCGGAGCTGGAGCAGTTGCACGGCCCACTCGACGTCGGCGAGGCCACCCCGGCCCAGTTTGGTGTGGGTGGCCGGGTCGGCGCCCCGGGGCAGCCGCTCGTGCTCCACCCGGGCCTTGATCCGGCGGATCTCCACGATCTGCTCCCGGGTCAACCCGTCGGCCGGGTAGCGGACCGGATCGGCCATCGCCTCGAACTCGGCGCCCAGGTCGGCGTCGCCGCACACGAACCGGGCACGGAGCAGGGCCTGTGCCTCCCACACCTTCGACCAGCGGGCGTAGTACTGGGCGTAGGCGGCGAGGCTGCGTACCAGCGGGCCCTGCCGGCCCTCCGGGCGCAGGTCGGCGTCGACGCCGAGCGCCGGGTCGGGCGCCGGCGCGCCGAGCAGCCGGCGCAGCTCCTCGGCGATCGCGTGCGCGGCGGCGCTGGCCGCGCTCTCCGCCGCACCGGGCGGCGGGTCGTAGACGAAGAGCACGTCGGCGTCGGAGAGGTAGTTCGACTCGTACCCGCCGAGCCGGCCCATGCCGATCACCGCGAACCGCAGCCCGGGCAGCGCCGGCTGGCTGGCCCGGGCGGCGCGCAGCGCGGCGGCCAGGGTGGCGTCGGTGACGTCGGCCAGCGCGGCGCCGACCACCGTCACGTCGGCGAGGGGGGACGCCGGGGAGCCGCGCTCCGGCCGGGGGGCCAGCCCGCCGGCCCGGCTGAGCACGTCGGCGCAGGCGATGCGGACCAGCTCGCGGCGGCGCAGCGCGCGGACCGCCCGGGTCGCCTCGACCGGGTCGGCGTGCCGGGCCGCCGCGGCGGCGAACCCGTCGCAGAGCACCTCGCGGGGGCGGGGCACCAGCTCGCTCTCCTCGGCCAGCAGGCGCAGCGCCTCCGGCTCACGGGCCAGCAGGTCGGCGGCGTACCGGGACGAGGAGAGCACCCGGGCCAGCCGGCGGGCCACCGGCCCGGAGTCGCGCAGCAGCCGCAGGTACCAGGGGGTGCTGCCGAGCTTGTCGGAGACCTGCCGGTAGTTGAGCAGCCCCCGGTCCGGTTCGGGGGCGTCGGCGAACTCGCTGAGCAGCACCGGCAGCAGGGTGCGTTGGATGGCGGCGGTCCGGCTGACCCCGCCGGTGAGCGCCTGGAGGTGCCGCAGCGCCCCGGCCGGGTCGGCGAAGCCGAGGATCTCCAACCGGTGCCGGGCCGCCTCCGGGGTGAGCCGCAGCCCGTCGGCGGGCACCCGGGCGACCGCCTCCAGCAGCGGCCGGTAGAGCAGCTTGGCGTGCAGCCGGCGTACCTCGCTGGCGTGGGCGACCCACTCGGCGCGGAAGGCCTCCACGGCGCTGCGGCCCGGGGTGGCGGTGTAGCCGAGCGCGGCGGCGAGCCAGCGCAGCCCGGCCGGCTCGGTCGGCACGGTATGCGTACGGCGCAGGCCCTGGAGTTGGAGCCGGTGCTCGACGGCGCGCAGGAAGCGGTACCCGCGCAGCAGCGCCTCGCCGTCGGCCCGGCCCACGTAGCCGCCGGTGACCAGGGCGCGCAGCGCCGGGATGGTGCCGGGCACCCGCAGCGACTCGTCGCCGCGGCCGTGCACCAGTTGCAGCAGCTGCACGGCGAACTCGATGTCGCGCAGCCCGCCCGGGCCGCGCTTGATCTCGCGGTCCAGTTCCTTGGGTGGGATGTTGTCGATGATCCTGCGGCGCATGGCCCGGACGTCGGAGACCGCCTCGGGCCGCTCGGCGGCGGTCCAGACCAGCGGGGCGAGCGCGTCGATCCACTCCCGGGCCAGCGCCAGGTCACCGGCGGCCGGCCGGGCCTTGAGCAGCGCCTGGAACTCCCACGTCCGCGCCCACCGCTGGTAGTAGGCCAGGTGGCTGGTGAGGGTGCGCACCAGCGGCCCCCGGTTGCCCTCGGGCCGCAGCGCGGCGTCGACCGGCCAGGCGACCAGCCCGCAGACGTGGATCAGCCGGGTGGCGACGGTGGTGGCCACGCTCAGGTCCTCGTCGTCGGCGGCGACGAAGATGACGTCGACGTCGGAGACGTAGTTCAGCTCGTCGCCGCCGCACTTGCCCATCGCCACCACGGCGAGCCGCGGCGGGGGCGTGCCCTCGGGCAGTTCGTCCACCGCGATCCGGTACGCCGCCGCCAGGGTCGCGTCGGCCAGCGCGGAGAGCGCGGCCATGGTCTGCTCCAGGCCACGCCCGCCGGTCAGGTCGGCGGCGGCGATGCGCAGCAGCGCCAACCGGTACGCCTGGCGCAGCACCGGGACCGGCTGGGTGGAGGCGGTCAGCCGCGCCGCGGCGTCCAGCTCCAGCCGGCCGTCGGCGGTGGGGGCGAGCCCGTCCGGGGCGGTGGACAGCACCGTCCACTGGTCCGGGTTGGCGACCAGGTGGTCGCCGAGCGCGGAGGAGGCGCCGAGGACGGCGACCAGGCGGCGGCACAGGCCCGGGTCGGCGTGCAGCGCGTCGAGCAGCGCGGACGTACCCGTGCCGGTGGTCGCCGGTCCGGCGGCCCGGCCGGCGGGGGCGCCGTTGCCGGGCTGCCGGGGGGCGGCTGCCCGGCGTTCCGCCTCGGCCAGCCGGTGCAGCTGGCGCAGGGCGAGGTCGGGGTCGGCCGCGCGGGAGAGCGCGGCGATCAGCTCGGCGGCGCGTTCGTCGACGGGTTCCTGCTCGTCGGTACGCCACAGACCGAGCCCGTCCGGCCCGAGCAGGTCGGCGGCGCGCTGCCCGCCGTCGCCCTGCGCGGCGCCGAAGCCGTACCGGGCGAGCCGGCCCCTGGTCGGTCTGGTCATCTCACTGCCCGAGCAGCGGCAGGCTACGGCGGGCGGGGTCGTCGCCCAGCTCGCCGAGGGCGAGGGCGGCGAACCGCACCGCGAACGGCTGCCAGACCTCCTCGACGTCGGCCATCACCCGGTCGCAGGCGGCGACCACCAGCTCCTCGTCGTACCCCAGCTCGGCCAGCAGCTCGGAGTCGCGGGCCCAGTCAGCGATCATCGCGGTGTCGCACTCGATGTGGAACTGCAACCCCCACGCCCGGTCGCCGAGGCGGAACGCCTGGTGCGGGTAGCGGGTGGAGGCGGCCAGCAGGGTGGCGCCCCGGGGCAGCTCGGTGATCTCGTCGGTGTGCCACTGGAGCACGTCCGGGATCAGCGGCACGTACCGGAAGAGCGGGTCGTTGTCGGCGGCGTCCCGCTTGCCGACCACGCCGGGGCCGACCTCCGGGCCGGACGGGCTCCGCTCGACCAGGCCGGCGTGGGCGGTGGCGAGCAGTTGCCCGCCGAGGCAGACGCCGAGGGTGGGCACCCGGTACCGGACCGCCTTGCGCAGCAGCCCCTCCAGCGCCGGGAACCAGGGCGCCCCGGGGGTGCCGTCGGGCTGCGGGTACGCCTGCTGCTCGCCGCCGAGCACCACCAGCGCGACGTACCCCTCCAGGTCGGCGGGGAGTTCCTCGCCCGCGTGCGGGCGGAGCACGTGCAGCTCCAGGCCCCCCTCGGTCAGCCACTCGCCCAGCCGGCGGAGGTCGTCGGTCGGGTCGTTCTCGATCACCAGCGCGGTCGCCACGGTGTCGAGGCTATCGGGTGCGCCGGGGCCGGTCCGGAACGGCTCGGCCGGGCGCCGCGCCGCCCGCTAGGCTGGCCCGCTGTGATCGTCGACGACTGCCTGCGCCCGCCGGTCCTGCGCCCCGGTGACACCGTGATGCTGGTGTCGCCGTCCGGGCCGACCCGACCCGAGCGGGTGGCCCGCGGCGTCGAGCTGCTCACCGGCTGGGGGCTGCGGCCGGTGCTGGCCCCGAACGCGTACGCCCGGCACGGCTACCTGGCCGGCGGCGACGAGCTGCGCGCCGCCGACCTGAACACGGCGTTCGCCGACCCGGAGGTCCGCGGGGTGATCTGCACCCGGGGCGGGTACGGCGCGCAGCGGGTGGTCGACCTGATCGACATGGCGGCGGTCCGCCGGGACCCGAAGGTGGTGGCCGGTTTCTCCGACATCACCGCGTTGCAGTTCGCGCTCTGGCGGGGCGCCCGGCTGGCCGGGGTGCACGGCCCCGGGGCGGCCTGGACGGACGACCGCACCCCGCTGAGCTCGGCGGAGTCGCTGCACGGGGCGCTGATGACCACCGAACCGGTCACCGTCGCCGCCACCGCCGCGGAGGAGACCTTCGGCGTACGGGTGCCCGGGCGGGCGGAGGGTCCGCTGCTGGGCGGCAACCTCTGCCTGATCACCGCGTCGATCGGCACCCCCGACATGCCGGACCTGACCGGCGCGGTGCTGCTGGTGGAGGAGGTGCAGGAGCCGCCGTACAAGGTGGACCGGATGCTCACCCACCTGCGCCGGGCGGGCGTCCTGGACGGGTTGGCCGGGGTCGCGGTGGGCCAGTTCACCGAGTGCGCCGACGGCTGGGACACCACGGTGGTGGACGTGCTCGGCGAGCGCCTCGGCGACCTGGGCGTGCCGGTCCTGGGCGGCCTGCCGATCGGCCACGGTGTCGGCCAGCTGACCGTCCCGGTCGGCACCCGGGCCGTCCTGGACAGCGACGCGGGCACCCTGACGGTTGCCCCCGCCGTCCGCTGACCCTTCGTCCGGGCGCAGCCCGGCCGGAGGTGGCCCGGGCGCTCCTCATCGGTGGCGCTGGCACCACCTAGTTGTCCGGGTGCCGTTGAGCCGTACCCGACGCCGCATGTCGTGCGACTGCTGAGGCAGTTGCCGCGAGGAGCCAGATCACCGGCCCGGACAGACCGCCCACGAGGTCCACGTGCCCCGGGATGACGAGTACCACCACGAAGGCGAGGTCGACCGCGCCGAGGGTGAGCAGGTTGAGCCAGTGCCCGGATCGGCTGTTCACCCGATTCATCGTGAGCGCCACGGCTATGGCTTGAGCGCCGAGGACAACCGCACACACGAAGAACATCCGGCTCTCCGCCGCCAGCTCGGCCTGGGACGGGTCGGCGGACCGGCCGTCCATCAGCATCACTACGCCGAGGCCCAGATGCAGGGCACCCCACAGCAGGTAGAGCCCCGTAGCCACGCGCGCCGCGCGGCTCGCGAGTGGACCGTCGGACGTCAGCATGTCAAGGACTCAAGATTGTACACGGCGTGTAATATACACACCGTGGAGCAACTACCGTGAGCACGGCACCCGACCAGACTCCAGCTGAGATCACCGGCGCGTTGACCGCGATGCGGGAGCTGCATTCCGCCACCGAGGTGCTGCTCGACGCCGTCGCCGCCCGGTACGGGATCAATCGCAACGACCTGCACTGCCTTGAGATCCTGCAACGCGAAGGGGAGATGAACGCGCGCCGGCTCGCCGAGTTGAGCCAACTCAGTCCAGCGGCCATCACCAAAATCACGGACCGACTGGTGGCCGCCGGCTACGCGACCCGGCAGCCGAGCCCTGACGACCGGCGCGCACAGCTCATCCGGATCTCCGCTCAGCACGGTGAGTTGCGCGCCGCGGTCTGGCGCCCAGTGGTGGAGGCCGCGAGTGCACTGCTCGGAACGTTGCCGAGCACGGAGGTGCGTCGGATGACCACGGTCCTGCGCGAACTGTCGCAGGTGAACCGCGAGCACGCTCGACAGCTACGAATGGCGGAAGGCTCATCACCGGGTGCCCGGCGCGCGCCTGAGGGCGGATGACCAGGGGCCCGAATTTTCGATGCGACACCGAGGCGGCGGGCGGCGAGGATCTGGGGCGGCCAGGACGACGTGCCCGTCCAGGGACAGAGGCATCCGGCCGTGCCTGTCGGGCGAAGGGGCGGCGCGGAACTTTCAGCCGGGTGACAGGGTCGCGACGGCTTGCCCCCAGGTTCGGCCGTCACTGTCGGTGCGGCCATGCACCACCACCACGACGACCTGGAGGACTGATGTCCGGCACGATGTCGAAGAAGCACCTGCTGGCCGGCCTCGCCGCCGCCGGCGTTCTCGGGGTCGGGATCGCCACCCCGGCGTTCGCCGAGGAGAGCGCCGGCCCGTCCCCGAGCGCCAGCAGCAGCACCGGCCAGGGCAACGACCGGCAGCAGCAGTGGGCCGACCGGAAGGCCGCGTTCGCCGAGGCGCTCGCCAAGGAGCTGGGCGTCTCCACCGACAAGGTGACCGCCGCGCTGGAGAAGATCCGCGAGCAGCGGAGGGCCGACCGGCCGAAGCGCCCGTCCGTCGCGGACCGACAGGCGGCGTTCAGGGAGCGGCTGGAGCAGGCCGCGCGGGACGGCAGGCTCACCTGGGAGCAGGCCGACGCGATCAGCAAGGCCGCCGAGGCCGGCGTCTTCCCCGGCCCCGGCGGCCGCGGCCACCACGACGGGGCCGAGGGTACGACCGACAGGTGACCCGGGGCCCCGCCGACCCCGCCGCCCGGCCGTTCGTCTCCGCTCGGCTGGTCACCGGCGGGCCACCCCGTACCACAGCACGCCCCCGTCGCTGCGAGCGGCGGGGCCGTCGCGCGTCCCGAGCCGCGCGTCGCGGCAGCACCGCCGGCACACGAATCCCGCTGCCGGGAGAACCCCGTTGACGCGCTGGGCCAGGGGACGACAGCTCTGGCCATAGTCAGTAACCAGGGCCTATTTTCGGGTCACCGCACTGGTTTTGGCGGGGTGCGGTCTTCTGTCGAGAAGAGTGCACCCCGCGCGATTCAGACGCCGAGCCTGAACGTGCGGCTGGAGTACTGACCGTGAGAGTATCCAGGGTGACCCAGCGGCCTGGATCGCGTGTCTTTGTGTTGACAGTGGCGAGTGCTTGAGAATTACCGAGGAGATGCCCTACCAACTCGGAGGGAACTTGATCCAGCGTATCGTGAAGTGGACGGAAGGATTCCAGCCGGAAGACAATCCCGCTGGCAAGCATGTGGGAGGAAGCAAGGCTGAGGGATACGTTAACGACTTAGACCACGGTGCTGTATTCGCGCTTGACCTCCAGCCGGACTCACTTGCCAGATCGCATCCTGATCTTCTCCTAGCACTGACTCGTCAGGGAAGAATGGGGCGGATTGTTTCTCATTGCCACGAGGTGGTCGGCGGTCATCGCATCTGGACATTCGTGGTCGAGTTTGATGCCCACTAATGCCATACCTTGCTGACAAGCTTCCCAGGTGCACGGGTCTGCCGCGAACAGCGCGCGCATCGGCTGCGGCCCGAGCTCCGCATCCCAGCAACGCACCGCACCGCCGAACGAACCGGCCACAGCGCCGGCCGGTCGCGTCGCTCGATCGGCTCAGGGTGGACGATGTGGCGGTGTCCAGCTGACCGGGACGCCGCCACATCGCGTACCAGCGGGGCTCAGGCGGGTGGCGGGGGCGTGAAGACGCCGAGGTGGTTGCCGGCCGGGTCGAGCAGGTGAGCGAAGGTGAGCCCACTCGGCGCGGTCCTCACCGGCATCAGCACCTTGCCGCCGGCCGCCTCGGCCCGCCGGCAGGTCTCCGCCACGTCGGCGACCTCGGCGTAGAAGACCGCGTAGTTCGGCGTCGTGCCGTCGGTCGCCCGGATCGCCCCGCCGATCCCCTCCCCCGCGCCGGCCCCGGTCACCCGGTAGGACCCGCCGTTGGCGGCCCCCTGCTCCTCGAAGGTCCAACCGAACAGCTCCCCGTAGAAGCGTTCCGCCTCGTCCGGCCGGTCGGTGCCGATCTCGAACCAGGTGATGGGCGTCGTGGACATCTGTCGTCTCCTCCCGCGCCGACCGGTCGGCCGGCCTCGTCAGGAGCAGTTTCGGGGCCGTCCGCGACACCATCCTGTCGGTGTTTCCGCACCATCCTGACCGGAGCCGTGGCGGACGGCGGCGCAGGGAGGCGACCGAGAGCGCCGCGCCGCCGGTCTCAGACCAGGCTCAGCCGGCGGACCCGTTCGTGCGGGATGTCCAGGTCCTCCGGGCGCAGCTCCCGGGCCACCAGCTCGGGCAGCGCCCGCACGTCGCGGATCCGGTCGGTGCGGAAGCAGCGCATCTCGCCGCGCAGCCGGCACCAGGCCAGCAGGTACCAGTGCCGGCGGTTGCCCAGATAGCCCAGCGGCTCGACGTCGCGGACCGAATCGGTGCCGCCCCGGTCGGCGTACCCGATGCGCAGCACCCGCCGGGCGGAGACCGCGTCGGCGACGATGGCCGGGACGGGCGTCGACGGCCCGTCGCCGATCAGGTGCACCCGGCCGGCGAGCCGGTGCGCCTCGGCCACGTCGGCGGGCGGCATCACGGCGACCAGCTTGCGCAACGCGCTGACGCCCGGCCCGGCGAACGGCGTGCCGGCCAGCCGGTGCAGCGCGACCGCCATCGCCACCGCCTCGCCGGCGGTCAGGTTGACCGGCGGCAGCGTGTGCGCCCGGTCCACCGCGTAACCGCCGGTGCGCCCCGGCTCGGCCCAGATCGGCACCCCGGACTGTTGCAGCGCCCCGATGTCGCGCTCGATGGTGCGGCTGCTGACCTCGAAACGGGCGGCCAGCCAGCGGGCGCTGCGCGGCCGCGGCGACACCGCCCGCAGCTCCTCGACCAGGGCGTAGAGACGGTCGGTGCGGTTCATGCCCGGCAGGCTACGACCGGGGTACGACGACCGCGCTCAGGCGATGCAGGCGCAGACGATCAGCGCGGCCCCGAAGTGGGTGGCCGCGCTGACCCGGGCCGCCGGGTGCGGCTGGTCGGAGCAGATGACCTCGCCGAGCTTGCCCGGGGTGAGCAGGTCGAGCACGAAGAAGGCCAACGCCATGATGGCCAGCCCGACCAGCCCGAAGATCACCGTGGAGGCGAGCCCCTTGCCGAAGTCGCTGTAGCTGGTCAGGATCGCGGTGAAGACGATCCCGGCGATGCCGAGCTGGTTGGCCGCGAGCAGCAACCCGGCGTTGCTGTTGCGCTGCACCCAGATCAGCTCCCTCAGCTTGCCCGGGGTGAGCAGGTCGACCAGCACGAAGCCGGCCGCCATCAGCGCCACCCCGACGACCCCGAAGACGACGCTCTGCCATGCTCCGGTGAGCAGGTCCTCCAGCACCGACTGCCTCCCGACGTCCGGCGCGCGGCGGGAGCGCCGACGCGGTGATCGAGACGATAGCGGCACCGCGCCACCGGCGGCAGCCCCCGACCTACAGCGACAGGTAGCGCTGCCGCTCGTACGGGGTCACCTCGCGGCGGTACTGCTCCCACTCGGCCCGCTTGTTGCGCAGGAAGAAGTCGAAGACGTGCTCCCCGAGCACCTCGGCGACCAGCTCGGAGCCGGCCATCACGTCGATCGCCTCGGCCAGGTTCTCCGGCAACGCCTCGTACCCCATGGCCCGGCGCTCGGCGCTGGTCAGCGACCAGACGTCGTCCTCGGCGCCCGGCGGCAGCTCGTAGCCCTCCTCGATGCCCTTGAGGCCGGCGCCGAGCATCACCGCGAAGGCCAGGTACGGGTTGGCCGCCGAGTCCAGCGAGCGGACCTCCACCCGGGCCGAGTTCGGCTTGCCGTACGCCGGCACCCGGACCAGCGCGGAGCGGTTCAGGTGACCCCAGCAGACGTACGCCGGGCTCTCGGTGATCCGGTCCGGCAGCGCCAGCGGGAAGAGCCGCTTGTACGAGTTCACCCACTGGTTGGTGACGGCGGTGTACTCCCGGGCGTGCATCAGCAGGCCGGCGATGAACGACTTCGCCACCTTGGAAAGCTTCATCGGGTCACCGGCGTCGTGGAACGCGTTGCGCTCCCCCTCGAACAGCGACAGGTGGGTGTGCATGCCGCTGCCCGGCTGGTCGGTGAAGGGCTTCGGCATGAAGGTGGCCTGCACGCCGGTGGAGAGCGCCACCTCCTTCACCACGTGCCGGAAGGTCATGATGTTGTCGGCGGTGGTCAGCGCGTCGGCGTAGCGCAGGTCGATCTCCTGCTGACCGGGGGCGACCTCGTGGTGGCTGAACTCCACCGAGATGCCGATCCGCTCCAGGGCCAGCACGGCCTGGCGGCGGAAGTCCCGCGCGACGGCGTGCGTGGTGTGCTCGAAGTAGCCGCCGGTGTCCACGGGCACCGGTAGCGACCCGTCCATCGGCCCGTTCTCCAGCAGGAAGAACTCGATCTCCGGGTGGGTGTAGAAGGTGAAGCCCTTCTCGGCGGCCCGGGAGAGCATCCGGCGCAGCACGTGCCGCGGGTCGGCCCAGGAGGGCCCGCCGTCGGGCAGCAGGATGTCGCAGAACATCCGGGCGCTCTCGCCGCTGACCCCGCCCTCGAACGGGAAGACCTGGAAGGTGGTGGGGTCGGGCATCGCGACCATGTCGGACTCGAAGACCCGGGCGAAGCCCTCGATCGCGGAGCCGTCGAACCCGATGCCCTCGTCGAAGGCCGCCTCCAGCTCGGCGGGGGCGACCGACACGCTCTTGAGCGTGCCGAGCACGTCGGTGAACCACAGCCGGACGAACCGGATGTCCCGCTCTTCCAGCGTACGGAGGACGAACTCCTGCTGACGGTCCACTGCCCCAACCCCTCGCGACACTCTTGTCCGCCTTCGACCGGGCTTCACCCGACCTGACCGCCCAGTCTCCCCGGGCCTCGTTACGCCGACGTTACGCGACCCGCCGCCGCCCGTCCCGCCCCGTCCCGCCCCCTTCGCGCACCGGCCCGGCGCGGCCGGCGCCCGGGTGGCCGCCGTTGCGTCCCGGCCGCCGGTCGACGCGCCACCGCTGGGGCAAGATGAGGGCATGCCCACCCTGCGTCTCGCCCTGTCCCAGGTCAACCCGACCGTCGGCGACATCGCCGGCAACGTCGAGCTGGTCCGCGCGTGGAGCCGCAAGGCCGCCGACGCCGGCGCCCAGCTGGTCGCCTTCCCGGAGCTGATGCTCACCGGGTACCCGGTCGAGGACCTGGTCTTCCGCCGCTCCTTCGTCGCCGCGTCGAAGGCGGCGCTGGACCGACTCGCCGCCGCCCTGGCCGCCGACGGCCTCGGTGACCTGCCGGTCGTGGTCGGCTACCTGGACGCCGACGGGCCGCCCCAGGTCAGCGGGGACGCCGAGCCGGGCCGGGGCGCGCGCAACGCCGCCGCGCTGCTGCACTCCGGCGGCGTCGTCGCCACGTACTTCAAGCACCACCTGCCCAACTACGGCGTCTTCGACGAGGACCGGTACTTCGTCCCCGGCGACACGCTGACCGTGGTGCGGATCGGCGGGGTGGACGTCGCGCTGACCATCTGCGAGGACCTGTGGCAGGCCGGCGGCCCCTTCGCGGTGGCCCGGCAGGCCGGCGTCGGCCTGGTGGTCAACATCAACGGCTCGCCGTACGAGCTGAACAAGGACGACCTCCGGTTGTCGCTGGTGCGCCGCCGGGCCGCCGAGGCCGGTGCCCCGATCGCGTACGTCAACATGATCGGCGGCCAGGACGAGCTGGTCTTCGAGGGCGACTCGATGATCGTGACGGCGGACGGCGCCCTGCTCGCCCGGGCCCCGCAGTTCGTCGAGCATCTGCTGGTGCACGACGTGGAGCTGCCCGAGGCGGCCGGGCACGCCGACACCGGCGAGGAGCTGGCCGACGGCATGCGGGTGTCCCGCCGTACCGTCGAGGTGGTGCCGCCGGCCCCGACGGGCCCGGCGGCCGGCGGTGGGGTGCTGGAGCCGGTCGCCGACGAGGCCGAGGTCTGGCAGGCGCTGGTGCTCGGCCTGCGCGACTACGTCAACAAGAACCGGTTCCCGTCGGTGGTGCTCGGCCTCTCCGGCGGCATCGACTCGGCGGTGGTGGCGACCCTCGCCGTCGACGCGCTCGGCCCGGAGCGGGTGGTCGGGGTGTCGCTGCCCAGCCAGCACTCCTCGGAGCACTCCCGGGTGGACGCGGAGGACCTGGCCAAGCGGACCGGGCTGGACTACCGGATCGAGCCGATCCAGCCGATGGTGGACACCTTCCTGGTCAACCTGTCGCTGGCCGGGGTGGCGGTGGAGAACCTCCAGGCCCGGGTGCGCGGCGTGATCCTGATGGCGCTGTCGAACCAGGAGGGTCACCTCGTCCTGACCACCGGCAACAAGAGCGAGCTGGCGGTCGGCTACTCGACGCTGTACGGCGACTCCGTCGGGGGCTTCAACCCGGTCAAGGACGTCTGGAAGACGCTGATCTGGCGGCTGGCGAAGTGGCGCAACGCCGAGGCGGCGCGCCGGGGCGAGACCCCGCCCATCCCGGAGAGCTCGATCGGCAAGCCGCCCTCGGCCGAGCTGAGCCCCGGCCAGCTGGACAGCGACAGCCTGCCCGACTACGACGTGCTGGACCCGATCCTGATCGGCTACGTCGACGGCGACCTGGGCCGGGACGGCCTGGTCGGGTCCGGCCACGACCCGGCCGTGGTCGACAAGGTGCTCCGACTGGTGGACACCGCCGAGTACAAGCGCCGGCAGTCCGCGCCGGGCACGAAGATCTCCATGAAGGCGTTCGGGCGGGACCGCCGGCTGCCGATCACCAACCGCTGGCGCGAAAACGGCTGATCCCCTTCCGGGCGGGGTCGCCGGCGGGGCGGAGTGAAATCCTCCACTCCGCCCTGCCGCCACCGGGCGGACCGGTGCGACGATCGCGGCGGAACCCGGGGACCGCGACGGCGGCCTCGAGGAAAGGAGACAGTCATGGTGGAGTCCACCCCGACCGAGGTGACCGCCCTGTACGGCGGGCCGGCCACCCGACGGGTCCGCACCCGCGACCTGATCGCCGCCAAGGAGCGCGGCGACCGCTGGCCGATGCTCACCTCGTACGACCAGTACACGGCCTCGATCTTCGACGCCGCCGGCGTGCCGGTGCTGCTGGTCGGCGACTCGGCGGCGAACAACGTGTTCGGCTACGAGACCACCCTGCCGGTGACCGCGGAGGAGCTGCTGCCGCTGGTCCGGGCCGTGGTCCGGGCCACCCGGCACTCGCTGATCGTCGGCGACCTGCCCTTCGGCTCGTACGAGGAGGGTCCGACGCAGGCGCTGCGCACCGCGGTGCGGTTCATGAAGGAGGGCGGCTGCCACGCGGTGAAGCTGGAGGGCGGCCGGCGCTGCGCCGACCAGATCGCCGCGATCGTCGGCGCCGGCATCCCGGTGATGGCGCACATCGGCTTCACCCCGCAGAGCGAGCACACCCTGGGCGGCTACCGGGTGCAGGGTCGGGGCGACACCGCCGACGAGGTGATCGCCGACGCCCGGGCGGTGGCCGAGGCGGGCGCCTTCGCGGTGGTGCTGGAGATGGTGCCGGGCGAGGTGGCCAAGCGGATCACCGCGGAGCTGCCGATCCCGACCGTGGGCATCGGCGCCGGCCCCGACACCGACGCCCAGGTGCTGGTCTGGCAGGACATGGCCGGGCTGCGCACCGGCCGGGCGCCGCGCTTCGTCAAGCGCTACGCCGACCTGGCCGGCGCCCTGACCGAGGCGACCCGCGCCTTCGCCGACGAGGTCCGCGGCGGCGAGTTCCCCGCCGCCGAGCACACCTTCTGAGCCCTGCGCGGGCCCCCGCCCCGCCGATCCCCGCGATCTCGCAGTCGACGCCCTTCGGCACGCACTGCGGGATCGCGGGGGCGGGGTGGGTCAGAGGTCGGTGACGCGGATGCCGGCGTGTGCCTTGTAGCGCTTGTTGATGGCGATCAGGTTGGCGGTGAACGCCTCGATCTGGTGGGCGTTGCGCAGCCGGCCGGCGTAGATGCCGCGCACGCCGGGGATCCGGGCCGCCAGCGCGCCGACGATGTTGACCAGCTCCCGGTCCTCGGTGCAGATCAGCACGTCCAGCTCGATCCGCTCCACCTCCGGGTCGGCCAGCAGTGGCGCGCTGACGTGGTTGAACGCCGCGCAGACCCGGGAGTTCGGGAGCAGGGCGGCGGCCTGCTGCACGGCGCTGCCCTCGGGGACCTGGAGCGCGTACGGGCCCTGCTTGTCGAAGCCGAGCGGGTTGACGCAGTCGACCACGATCTTGCCGGCGAGCGGCTCGGCCAGCGCGGCGACCGTGGCGGCGTGCCCGTCCCACGGCACCGCGATGATCACCACATCGCTGCGCCGGGACACCTCGTCGTTGTCGGCCCCGGTCACCTCGACGCCGGCCGGCACGCCGGGCAGCGCGGCGATCTCCGCGGCGGCCTGCGCGGCCCGCTCGGCGGAACGGGAACCGATCAGCACGGTCTGACCGGCGCGGGCGAACCGGTAGGCGAGGCCCCGCCCCTGGTCGCCGGTGCCGCCGATGATGCCGACGGTCAGCCCGGACACGTCGGGCAGCGTGGTCGCGTCATAAGCCATACGGCCATCCTCGCAAACGGCCGCGCGGGGCAGCAGCGTGAGCCGCTGTGACAATGCCCGCTGCGGCGGCGTCAGGCGCGGGCGAAGAGGACCTTGCGAGCGACCGGGTCGGCGGTGACCAGGCGGACCTGGACCCGGCCGCCGAGCGGCAGCTCCCCGGTGCAGCGGGCGCGCACCGGCGGGGCGTCCAGCGCCACCGTGCCGCCGGGCGGCCGGCCCGGCTTCGCCTGCCCGTTGGGCGGGGCGTCCACGTCCAGCACGGCCGCCTCGAAGACCTCCCCGACCCGGTGTTCCAGCAGCACCGCCTCGGCCAGCTCCACGGCGCCCCGGGTGGCCGCCGACGCGGTCCGGTCGGTGGCCGCCATCACCTCCGGCAGCTTCGGCAGCGCCGCCCGGGCCCAGTCGGGCACCGGCCGGCCCTCGTGCAGGGCCAGGCAGACCTCCGTGGCGTACCGGTCGGCGAGCCGGCGCAGCGGGGCCGTCACGTGCGCGTACGCGGCCGCGACCCCGCCGTGCTCCGGCTGCTCCGGCAGCTCGCCGTCGAACGCCGTGTACGCCGCCCCGCGCATCAGCTCGGCCGCCTGGTCGATGAAGGCCGCGGCCCGGGGCTGGGAGGCGTCCAGCCCGACCAGGACCTCCCCCACCCCCATGCCGTCCGGCCACTCCACGCCCAGCGGGGTCGCCGCCGCCCGCAGCCGGGCCACCGCCTCCGGTCGGGGCGTCGGCATGGTGCGCAGCAGGCCGACCCGACCGGCGAGCATGATGTCGGCGGCGGCCATCCCGGTCAGCAGGGAGATCTGCGCGTTGTGGTCCTCCATCGGCACCGGGCCGCGCAGCACCAGCCGCCAGCCGTCGCCGTCCGGTTCGACGTCCTGTTCGGGCAGCGGCAGGTTGATCGCGCCCCGGCGCAGGCCGCGGGCGGTGAGCAGGTCGCCGATCTCGGGCAGCAGGGCGATCGGCTCGGGCAGTCGACCGGCGTCGGCGGCGGCCTGCACCCCGACGTAGTCCAGCTTGGCCCGGCTGCGGACCCGGGCGCGTTCCAGCGCCACGGCGACGGTGCCGCCGTCGCCGTCCAGGTCGATGGTCCAGAGCACGGCCGCCCGGTCGACGTCCGGCAGCAGGCTGGCGGCGCCCTCGCTGAGGGTGTGCGGGTGCAGCGGCACGTTGCCGTCGGGCAGGTAGACGGTCTGCCCGCGCCGCCAGGTCTCCTCCTCCAGCGCGCCGCCGGGGCTGACGTGGGCGGCGACGTCGGCGATGGCGTACCGGACCCGGTAGCCGCCGCCGGGTCGACGGCTCAGGTGCATCGCCTGGTCCAGGTCGCGCGAGCTCGCCGGGTCGACCGTGACGAACGGGACGTCGGTCCGGTCGGCCCCGGTGGGTGGCGGGGCGGCGGCCGACTCGTCCGCCTCGCGCTGCGCCGCGTCCGGGAAGCCGTCAGGCAGTCCAAGCTCGCGGCGCAGCGCGCCGAAGTCGATGCGGGGTGCCAGTACGCGTCGGATGACCACGGGTCAATCTTGGCAGCGTGGCGCGTGATCCGCTCTCCGGTGGACGGGCGACGGCCACCGTACGGTCAGCCGGTGGCCTTCCGGGCGCGGGGCCGGGCGGCGGTCGTGGCGGTCGTACGCGCCGGGGTCTTGCGGGCGGTGACCTTCTTGACCGGGGTGGCCTTCTTCGCGGGGGCCTTCTTCGCGGGCGCCGTCTTCGCGGTGGCCTTCGTCGCGGTGGCCTTGCGGGTGGTGGCCGAGGAGGTCGCGGTGGTCTTCTTCGCGGGGGCCTTCCTGGCCGTGGTCTTCGTCGCCGGCGCCGTCCTGGCGGTGACCTTCTTCGCCGGCGCCTTCTTGGCGGCGGTGGTCTTCTTCGCCGCCGCCGTGGTGGTCTTCTTCGCCGCGCCGGTGGTCCCGCTGACCGCGGCGGTGGCCTTGCGGCCCGTCGAGGTGACCTTGCGGGCGCCGGTCGCGGCCTTGGTCGCGGTGGTCCGCTTCGCGGCGGCGGTGGTCTCCTTCGCCGCGGTCGTGGTCTTCGCGGCGGCCTTCTTCGCCGGCGCCTTCGCCGCGGTCGTCGCCTTCGCGGCCGCCTTCTTCGCCGGCGCCTTCTTCGCGGTCGCCCTGGACGCGGGGGCCTTCTTCGCGGTGGCCCGGGCCGCCGGGGCCTGCTTCGCCACCGCTCGCTTCGCCGCCGTCTTCCGCGCCGCCGTCGCCTTCCCGGCCGCCGTCTTCTTCGCCGTGGTCGCCGTGGTGGCCGGGGAGCGCCCCGCGCCCGCGCCGGCCGCGCTCGGGGAAGCCTTGGTGACCGCTGCCGTGCGGGTCCCCCCGGTGGCGGCGGCCGGCTGGCGGGCCGCGCTGCTCCGGGTGGTCCCGGCGGTCCGCTCCGCCGCGGCGGTCTTCGTCGCGGCCGGACGCCGGGTGGCCGGGCGGGTGGTGGCCTGTTGCGCTTCGGCCATCTCGGTTCCCTCCTTGGGGACATGCTCCCGCGTGCCTCCTCGCGGAGGCACGGAGTTCCTCGACGCGGCCGTCCCGCGCCGTCTATCTGCCCTCCCCGGCCCAACGGGCGTCCTCGGCGTCCCACGCTTCGTTGCGCTCCCGCACCTTCTGCAGGGCGTTCTCCGCGTCGGCGGCCGAGGCGTACGGTCCGAGAACGTGCCTCGCGGGGCACACGTCCGCATCGGTCTCGACCCGGTGGTGTCGGGTGCACCAGTAGTAGTGCCCACCGATTCCGCTGTCGCTCATGGGATCACTGTGCACCGGGAGCAGCCCGGTCGCCACCGGATCGCCGCAAATAGGCTCCGATCTGTTCCACAGTAGACCTGGTCAGGGGCCCTGGGGGCGGGATTGGCGGATCCCGTCCGGCCCGACGGGGCAGCCGGCAGAGCCTCCGGTGGCGGAGAATCCACCGGTGCGTTTCGGGGGACGAACATCGACACGGGCCCGTCGTGGCCTGCTCGCCGCACTGGTGGTGACGCTGCTGGCGGTGGCGGCGGTGATGGTGGCGGTACCGCAGCTGCGGGACCGGTCGCAGCAGCGGCTTGAGCAGCGGGCGGACCGGGAGGTGACGGCGACGGCGCAGCGGACGCGGAGCGAGCTGCTGGCCGAGCCGGCGGCCCCGGTTGCCCGCCTGCGCCGGACCGCCGACGACGTCGACGGGGTCGAGGTGCTCGCGGTCGAGCAGGGCGACGGGGTCCGGCTGGTCTTCCGGGTACGCGTGGCGAAGACCGCCTCGACGGTGTTCGGCTGGCAGCGGGCCACCGCGGTGGAGTGCTTCGCGCAGCTGGTACGCCCCGGTGCCGGGCCGGCGGGGTTGGAGCGGCTGCCCTGCCCGGCGTGACCCGGCGGTGGACGGCCGTCGGCGGCTAGGGTCACCGGATGGGCGTACCGGACTACATCCTGCGGATGCGCAGGCACGTCGGCCACGAGCTGCTCTGGTTGCCGAGCGTCAGCGCGGTGGTCCGCAACGACGCCGGCGAGCTGCTGCTGGGCCAGCGCTCCGACGACGGCCGCTGGTCGGTGATCAGCGGCTTCGTCGAGCCGGGTGAGCAGCCGGCCACGGCGGTGGTGCGCGAGGTCGAGGAGGAGACCGGCGTACGCGTCGAGCCGGTCCGGTTGAGCAGTGTCGTCTCGCACCCGCACACGTATCCCAACGGTGACCGGTGCGAGTACCTGAACCTCGGCTTCCACTGCCGACTGCTCTCCGGCTTTGCGCGGGTCAACGACGACGAGTCGCTGGCGGTGCGGTGGTTCCCGATGGACGCGCTGCCCGAGCTGGACGCGCACGCCCGGCTGGTGATCGGGCGGGCGCTCGACCCGGACGAGGCGGCCTGGTACCTGCCGGCGGGCCGGTCCTGGGACGACCTGACCGTGGTCGGCTGACCCCGCGTCGACGGACACCTCCCGGCCGCCGCGCCTGGCAGACTCCGGCGGTGGACAAGATCGAAGCAGCGATGCACGAACTCGGTGCGGAGTTCGCCGCCGGACTCGACCAGGACGGCTCGATGCAGGCAGCCCTGAGCGGGTACGGCCGGAGAAGCCAGACGTACGACGCGGCGGGCAACGGGGCGCTGATCGGACGCTGGGACGACGACCTGAGCCCCGGCCTGCGGAATCTCATGGGGTTGGTCACGGCCGGCGCGGACGGCACCGGCGAGTTCGTCGTGGAGCTGTCCGGGACCCGGGCGGGCGACTACGTGGTCAGCTGCTCCGCCGACCTGCTGTCGCTGCCGCCCCGGGTCGTGCTTGACGTCGGCTACCGCTACCCGAACCACCCCGCGCCGGGGATGGCGAAGCCGGCGGCCGCGGTCAACGACGGGCGGCCGACCGATCCGGCCGTGCTCGCCGAGGTGCGGGCCCTGGTCGCGGAGTTCCTCGCGCAGTGCGATCGACTGTACGGCGAGTCGCCCCGGTTCGCGCCCGGCCACAGCGAGGCGGAGATCCTGGCGGTCGAGGAACAGCTCGGGGTACGCCTGCCGGAGGACCTGCGGGCCCTCTACCGGACGATCCACGACGACGGGCAGGAGTCCGGTCTGCTGGGCCGGTTCAGCCCAGCCCCGCTGGAACAGGTCGTCCGCTGGTACCACGAGGGCGATCCCGGCTCGTACGGCTGGGACGACGGCCTGTTCGAGTACGACCCGGTGGTCTTCGAGACCCACCCGTTCGGGCACGTGCGACGGTTGTCCCGCGACGACTGGTGGGTGACCTTCGCGCCCGACCACAGCGGAAACTACGCCGCGGTGGACCTCGACCCGGCCGGTCTCGGCAGCTACGGCCAGGTGCTCACCTTCGGCCGGGACGTGTGGGGCCCGATCCAGTTCGTCGCGCCGTCGGTCCGGCACCTCATGCGGTCCGTCGTCGCCTCGCTGCGCGACCACGCGCGCTGGGACGACGGCAGCTGGACCACCCCGAATCACGAGTGGTCCGTCGACGTCGGCCGTCGGACGCTCGCCGAGGCGGTGGCGGCGGCGCCGGACCCGTCGGTGGTCCAGGCGGCCCACCTGCGGGCCGTGACCCGGGTACGCCTCGCGGACCTGGCCGCCTTCCCGCACCTGCGCGCGGTCCGGATCCTCGACGTGCGGCAGAAGGCCGAGCACGTGGACCTGGCGATCCCGTCCGGCCTGCCGGTCGAGCAGGTCCACGTCGTGGCCGCGCGGTTCGAGCCGGAGCGACTGGCCGCGACGCCGACGCTCGGGTACCTGACGCTGGCCGGCAACACCGAGCCGGTGTCGGTCGCCGCGCTCGCGGCGCTGCCGAACCTGGTGCGGCTGGACCTCGCCGAGGCGGTCGTCACGGATGTCGTCGCCGTCGCCGGGTTCCCGGCGCTGCGCGTCCTCGGTCTGAGCGCCCGGCAGTGGGAGGCGCTGCTGGACACCGGCTGGACGCCGGGGCGGCTGGCCGCCGTCGAGCTCGGCGGGCGCGCGAGCGTGCCCGAGGCGACCGCCTGGCTGACCAGGATCCGTGCTCTCGTCGCGGACCGGACCGATGGCACCGGCCCGCCGGTGGTGCGGTACCGCACGGTCCGGGGCCGCCGCTGAGGGGGCCCGGGGCCGCATCCGGTTGTGCATTCGCCGCCGGGCCCCCGGCGCCGCACGCTTGGTGCGCCTGGGACGCTGAGGCGGTGGAACAGTCTGCGTGGCCCGCCGTTTCGGCGGTGGTGGCGGCGGCTCCGTACCCGGTGGAGGTGTTGCCGGTCGACCCGGAGCGGGCGGCGACCTGCCTGACGGCCCTGGGGATCACGACCAGGTCGTGGCTCGGCGCCGTGGTCGGCGACAGTGGCGGCCTGCTGGTCGACCACGGTTGGCTGCGGGTGCTCGGCGGCGGGCACGACGGGCTGCCCGATGTGGCTGCCATGTTGGATCCCGAGGCGGGGCGACTTGTCGTCGCCTTCGACGTGCTGGGCGGACAGTTCGCGTGGTTGCCGGCTCAGCCGGGCGCAGCGCCGACCGTGCACTACTTCGGCCCGGACCACCTCGCCTGGCAGGACCTCGAACTCGGATACGGCGTCTGGCTGGAGGCGATGCTCGCCGGCGGGGTGACGTCGTTCTACGAGGACTTGCGGTGGCCGGGGTGGGAGACCGAGGTGGCCGGCGTCGCGCCCGACGAGGGGATCAGCCTGTGGCCGCCGCCGTGGACCCGGGAGGGCAACGACCTCTCGGCGGTGTCCCGCAAGGCGATCCCGTTGGCCGAGCTCGTCTCGGCGCAGCAGGACGTGGCCCGCCAGCTCGGCTTCCACTAGGCGTCCGGTGCCCCTTCGGGCGGCAGGCCGGCGGTGACCCGGTCCCGGTGCCCGTGGGCTGCCGGCCCGCCTCAGACGGGGTGGTCCGTCCGATGGACGGAGGTGAGCCGGCCGGGGTCGACGCCCCAGCCGGTGAGCAGTGCGTTCAGCTCGTTCTCGTCGCGGGCCTGCGCGACCCGCACGTCGGTCATGCCGTCGCCGGGCCCGACGCACCAGTCGTTGTCGATGTGACTGGTCTCGAACTCGCGGTGGAAGAGGTTGAACGCCTGCGTGTCGCCGTCCGGGTGCCGGATCGGGTAGCTGGCGACCCAGGATCGGCGATCGGGCAGGGCGGCGGGGACCTCGGCGACGATCAGCTGCCCGCGCCGGAGCGCGGTGCGCAGGGCCGTCGGCCAGCCATCGGCCATGGCGACGATTGAACCACCTTGGATCTTCGCGGCCGTCCGAGAGACACCTCGACGTCCGTGACCTGAACGCTCCGGTCGGGGTTGAGCACCCGCCGCGAAGGCGGGGAGGCCACCGCAGGACTCTGGGGCGCGCGGCCCAACCCCCTGGCGCTTTCGTCATGCCCCGCAAAAGTTCCGGCCTCGTGAGCAGAACTATCGACCGCCATGACGGAAAGGATTACCCTCCGACCTGACGACCTTCAATGCGAGGAGAGGCCATGCCGCGTCGCACCGGAAGACCCTCATACCTGGCGAAGCCTCCCGCGCCTCGTGACCGCCGACGCAAGGTCCTTCTGGCGGGCGCCACGGCCGCACTGGTGCTTGTCATCGGTCTGCTCGGTGGGTTCATCGGTTACGTGGTGGGACGGCCGAGCGAATTCGACCAGAGCATTGCCGCGATACGCGAAGCCGAGGCCCGGCGCGACGTCCAGCAGATCATCGAACTGACGGAGATGGCCCGCCGGACCGGGGATCAGCTCTCCCCGATCCTTCGCGCCATCGAGAGCGACGCGGCAGCCGGACGGACGCCGGACAGCTCGCAGGCGCAAAAGTGGCAGCAGACGATGCGCCAGCTCACGGAGCAGTTCGCCAACCCGCCATCAGGTTCGACCGCGACCAACGTCGCCCGTGGCGGCCTCAGGAACGCCGTCGAACAGGCCGCCGTGGCGGTCGATGCCGCCGCGCTGGCCACGGCAGGTCCCGAAGCCACCCGCAAGGAACAGCTGGCACTGGCCCGGCGACAGGCGACTCTCGCCGTCACCAACTGGTCAGTGGCTGCGACTCAGCTGGACCAGATCAACATTGATGCCGGACAGGGGCACCAGCACGTGCACCTGGAGACGGGCAAGGAAGACGGCGCCTTCACGCACGACGGGGCGGCAGAGGGCTCCGGCGGTTGAGCTGACGCCGCTCACCGCGAGAGCTTAGCCCTGATGATCAGGCCAGAGCGTAGGCCGACAGGCCGGACAAGTACAAGATCAGAGCAGCAGGTCGGCCACTCCTAGGCAGCGGCTGGCCTGGTGGGCGAGTCGACCTGTACGCCGGAGTCCTGCGCCCTGGCTGCCTGTTCGTTTCGCTCGCGTGACCTGGGGTTACCGATCGTCGGCCTGTGCGCGACCTGCGCGCCGGGCGGGGGCGGTCGAAAGGGTGTAGCAGCAAATTCCTCAGCCGCCCAGGGTTCCGCCTATGCGCGTCGGGGTCCTGACCGGCGTGGTACGACTGCTTCAATAGTGGCGCGAGGCGGACGAAACGGGCGGAAGATGACGGTCGGCGGCTTGCGTGGTCTGCTCCGCAGCCGCGAGGGGGAACTCCTTCTCGACCTGGTCTATGTCTTCGCGCTCACCCGGATCTCGGAGCGGCTGGTCGTGGACTTGACCACACAGCGACAGGTCGTTCTGCCAGAACTTGGTCAGACGGCGTTGTTGCTGCTGGCTCTCTGGTTGACCTGGGTCCGCGCGGCGATGGTGACCAGCGCCTTCGATCCGCGAAAATGGGCGATCCGGATCGAGCTCGTCCTGGTCATGTTCGGCGTCATGATCATGGCGGTTACGCTGCCCTTCGCGTTCGGCGATCGAGGCGTGGTCTTCGCGGTCACCTACGTCGCCGTCCAACTCGGCAAGCCCCTCGTCCTCCTGCTCGGCCGGTGCGACCCTGAACAGCACAACTCCTCGCGGGCACTCTGCTGGGCAGCGGTATCCGCCGTACCCTGGCTCGCCGGGGCGCTTCTCTTCCCGCAGAGTTCCGCGCGCGGGGTCCTGTGGACGCTGGCGTTGGCGCTGGACTACACGGGGGTCGTCCTCGGCTGGCCTGTTCCGGGACTTGGTCGCACCCGTGTCGAAGACTGGAAGCTCGCCGGCGAGCACATCGCCGAGCGTTATCAGCAGTTCATCGTCATCGCGCTCGGCGAGACGATCCTGCTCACGGGACTGGCGTTCGCCGAGCAGTTCACCCCCGATCGGGTGGCGCCGAGCATCGTGTCCTTCGCCACCACGATCCTGATGTGGCGAATCTACTTCCACCGCGCCGGGGCGGTGTTGACCGCCGCCATCGAGGCCATCCCCAGCCCAGCCCGCCTCGGCCGGTCGACGTTCCACAGCCACCTGCTCATCGTGATCGGCATCCTCGCCACCGGCGTCGGCCACGCACTGGTCATCCACCATCCGGTCGGACACGAGGATTCGCTGTGGCTCGCGGTCATCCTGGGTGGGCCCGCGCTCTTCCTGGCCGGGCGGTCCCGCCTCGAGTACGAGGTGTTCGCCCGGGTGTCCCCGTCCCGGGTCATCGGACTTCTCGCGCTTGCCGCTTCGGCACTGGTGCTGGTCCACCTGCCGCCGCTGATCGCCACCAGCACCGCAGCCACCGTGCTGGCCGGGGTCGCGGCGTGGGACGCGCTGCGCGAGCGGAAAAACCCGGGCGAGAAGCCCTCGCCGCCCGGGTCGACCCGACAGCGACGCTGACCGCCCCGAGGAAGGCGATTCCGGATCGCATCCGACACTCGCTCAAGGGACCCCGTCGCAGGTCGCCGCAGGTCGGCGCGTCATGATCGTTGCCTGATGGTCGAGGCGCAGCTGTCGGGATTCAGCCGGGCGGGCCAGCCAGGATGCGCTGCCACGCGTCGTCTACCCCACCGCGCCACCAACCCATGGCTTCGATCCACCAGGTCAGCCCGGCGGCGACGTACGGAGCGATGACCTCGGGGCCGTTGTCCGGGGAAGTCCAACCCTCCAGCCCCACGTCGAACCCGTCCAGTGACCCCCGCTCCGAAGCGACGAACTTCACTGCGGCAGCGAACTCCTCGACCGGCACGGGAACTGTCCTGCCCGCGTCGGCAAACGTCGCCACCACCCCGTCCCAGCGGGCAGAACGTCGGAAGCCCGGCCGGTTGGGCCATCGGCCAGCACACCAGACCGGTATGCGCGGCCGTTGTACGGGTGTAGGCAGCATCCGCACACGCTCGCCGGATGGCATGCGCACATCCTGGCCCGACCACAGGTCCGTGAGCTGAGCCAAGGACTCGTCCAGGCGTCTACCGCGGCTTCGCAGGTCAGGATCCTCCCCGAAGGCGGCGTACTCGATGTCCATCGAGCCGATGCCCGCCCCGAAGACGAGCCGCCCGCCGGAGAGGGTGTCAAGCGTCACGGCCTCCCGAGCCACGGTCTGCACCCGACGTCTGGGCAACGCCATCATGAGCACGCCGAGCCGGATGCGCGATGTCCGGGCCGCTATCGCGGAGGCGACGACCACCGAGTTCATCAAAGGCCAGTCCGCCTGGTGATAGAGCACGTGATCCCACAGGAAGACGCCGTCCCAGCCCTGCTCCTCGGCCGCGACAGCCATATCAACGAGTAACCGGGCATCGGCGAAAGGTCCGACATTCGGCAGACCCCCAGCGTATCGAACCATCCCGATAACCCTAGTCACCTGTCGATCTCGCCGACAGTCGTCATGGTCACCACCTGTGTCGATATCAACAGCATTAGGCTAGCGGCGCAGAGTCGGACGCGGGCCGTCGCTGGGTCGCCTGGGCCGTGAGCGGGCCGTCAGACGCTGACCAGAGACGACCAAAGGCGACCAGCGGCACCAGCTCGCCGGCCGCTTGGCCGGGCCAGCCGCCAGAACTTGAAGCGGCGTATCCTTCGTCCGTGGGACTGCGGTTCGAGACGCGTCGGTCCGACTCGCCGTGGGTCAACACCGTGTGGACATGCACGAGCGAGCAGGTCACTGCGATGACGTCCGTCGCAGGGGCGCGTTGGGGCCTGGTGTTCTGGGAGCAGGCTGGCCGGACGTACGCGGGCATCACCGGTCCCGAGACCCGGACCGGCACGGTGCCGGTGCCGGAGGGCGCGACCTTTACGGGCATCGAGTTCGCCGTGGGCACCTCGTTGCGGGCCGTGCCCACGCCGGCGCTGGTCGACGGCGGCATCGGGCTCCCCGACACCACGCGCCGGACGTTCCGGTTGGACGGCGCGCGCTGGGAGACGCCCGGCCCCGACGACGCCGAAGCCCTGGTCGACAGTCTCGTCCGGGCCGGGACCGTGGTCCGTGACCCGCTCGTCGCCGAGGTGCTGCGGGGTCACCGCCCGGCCGTCTCGGGCCGCACCGTCGAACGCCGGTTCCGCGCCGCGACTGGACTGACGCGGGGCGCGGTCCGGCAGATCGAGCGGGCCCGCACGGCGGCGGAGCTGCTGGCTGCCGGCGACCCGGCCGCCGATGTCGTTGCCAAGCTCGACTATTTCGACGAGCCGCACCTGGCCCGGGCACTGCGCTACTACGTCGGACGTACCGTCAGGCAGCTGCGCCAGGGCGCCGGCGGCGCGATCGCCCTCGACCTGGGTCAGCGCTTGACGTCGTAGACCAGCTTCAGGATTCCGTTCGAGTAGCTCTCCGACTCCCGCAG
>NZ_JBAKHM010000039.1:0-36923 GCF_036902725.1 Micromonospora psammae
TTCGGTCTGGAAACTACGGGCGGTCCTATCGCGCCGCGTGCGGTCCCCGCGCCCTCCGTGATCACGCTCGATCCAGGAAGTAGGGGCTTCCTCGCCAGTTCGAGGCCCCTATTTCCTGAATCGAGCACGATCTTGGCGGGTGGCGCCGCGCCGGATGCCGTCCCTGCCCGTGTGCGCGACCGGAGCCGCGCCGCGCGCCGTCGACGGTGGTCCTGGCAGCGGGGACCATGCGCACAATCAATATCCGGGCCCGCCAACCGCCCAACTTGGCGACCATACCTAGCGTCCTAGGATGCACTAGAGGGTGCGAGGCCGCGCACAAGGACAAGTTGATCGCCAGGCGCGGTCGGCCTGGCCAGGAGCGAAGGCAGCAGACCCGGGGGGCCGCCCAGGCCCTCGACTAGCGTGTGGGCATGCTGGTCGCCCGTTCGCTGCTGCTGTTCGCGCTTGCCGCGCTCGCCGAGATCGGCGGAGCCTGGCTGGTGTGGCAGGGCTGGCGGGAGCACCGCGGCCTGTGGTGGATCGCCGCCGGGGTGATCGCGCTGGGCTGCTACGGCTTCGTGGCCACCTTCCAGCCGGATGCGCACTTCGGCCGGATCCTGGCCGCGTACGGCGGCGTGTTCGTGGCGGGGTCGCTGGCGTGGGGGATCGTGGTGGACGGGTTCCGGCCGGACCGCTGGGACCTGGCCGGGGCGGCGATCTGCCTGGTCGGCGTCGCGGTGATCATGTACGCGCCGCGGGCCTGACCTCCGCCTCGTCGTGCTCGCGGCGGTCGGCCATCAGCATCACGGTGAGCAGGGCGGTTACCAGGGCAAGCTGCAGCACGGCGTTCACCGTGGCGCCGATCGGGGTGCTGAGCAGGATCAGGGCGGCGACGGCGAGGCGACCCGTCAGTCGGCCGGTGCCGAAGGTGCGACGCGCGTCGACCATGCCGGCGAGGAAGAGCGCCGGTCCGCCGGCGAGGGCGAGCGCGGTCGGCCAGCCGGCGGGTTCGTCGGGGTGGGCGACGACGGCGTGCAGCCCGGTGGCGGTGAGGATGACGCCGAGCAGCAGCACGAAGTGCCCGAAGACGTAGGTGTGGGCGGTGAGCCGGGTGCGGGTGGCGGGTGGGGCGTCGGCGAGGGCGTGCTCGGTTCGCGGGGCGTCGGTGAAGTAGGTCCACCAGAGGGCGGCGGGCAGGGCCAGGGCCAGCACGACGGCACCGGCGGTGTCGGGGCCGAGGTGGTCGAGGGGCACGCCCATGCCGATGGCGATGACGGTTTCGCCCAGGGCCACGATGAGCAGCAGGCCGTGCCGTTCGACGAAGTAGGCGGCGCTGACCTGGAAGCTCGCGGCCATGCCGATCCAGGAGTGGCGGGGTGTCAGGTAGGGCAGGACGCTCTGGACGAGCACGGCCGCGGTCCAGAGGGCGGGTACGGCGGGGCCGGTGAGCAGGCCGGCGGCGAGGACCAGCACGGCGGCGCTGAGGTTGTAGGGGGCGAGGCGGCGGACGCTGGCGCGAACGCTGCTGCGGGCGAACAGGGTGAGGTGGACGAGGACGACGATCAGGTAGCCGCTTCCGAAGATCAGGCCGCCGCCGTGGAGGGCGTCGGGCAGGGCGACGGCGGTGAGCAGGAAGCCGGCCATGCCGGCGAAGATCAGGAGTTTGCGGCCGGTCCGGCGGGGCGGCACGTGGTTGGTGAGCCAGACGTAGCCGGTGTAGAGGTACCAGAGCAGCCCGAAGATCAGGACGACGCGGCCCAGACCGGTCCAGGTCAGGTCGGCCTCGAGGAGCTGGGCGAGCTGGATGGTGGTGAGGACGAAGACGACGTCGAAGAAGAGTTCGACGGGGGTGACCCGGTCGGCTGCCTCGGGGCGGTCGGCTGGTGGGGGCCGCATGTTCCGACGCTAGCGTCGGTGAGTGGGGCCGGGGTGGAAAGTCGGCACCCCCGCCGGCCGGTGGGCCGTACGGGGGTGCCGGGGGTGGTGCGTAGGTCAGTCGTTGCGGTGGTCGGACCACCACTGCTGGCCGGCGGCGGGGAGGGTGTCGATCGGGTCGTAGTAGGCGTAGCGCTTGTTCAGCGCCTCCAGGTCGGCCGACTCGATGGAGGTGCGGTAGTTCTTGGTCCAGTACGAGATGCCGCGCTCGCGGTCGTACTCGGTGAGCATGTGCACCCAGCGCTTGCCGACGAAGGGGACGTCGCAGACGATCCGCGGGGTGGCGTAGCCGGGCAGGTAGCCCATGATGTCGTGCTGGAGCTGCTGGGCGTGCCAGACCGGGACCCGCCAGTGCTCGGCGTTGGGGATCATGTCGCACATGTAGAAGTAGTACGGCAGGATGCCCGCCTCGCCCTGGAGGGCGAAGCAGAGGTCGAGCAGGTCGGGGGCGGTGGCGTTGACGCCGCGCATCAGCACGCCCTGGTTGCGGACGTCGCGGACGCCGACGTCGAGGGCGGTCTGTGCGGCCTTGGCGACCAGCGGGGTGATCGACTGGGCGTGGTTGACGTGGGTGTGGATGGCCAGGTTGACGCCGCGGCGGGCGGCGGTGCGGGCGACCCGTTCCAGGCCCTCGACGACGTCGGGCTGGAGCCAGTGCTGGGGCAGGCCCATGAGCGCCTTGGTGGCGAGCCGGATGTCGCGGACGGTCTCCAGTTCCAGCAGCCGCATCAGGTACGACTCGAGGTTGCGCCACGGCACGTTGGCGACGTCGCCGCCGGAGACGACGACGTCGCGGACGCCGGGGTGGCCCTTGAGGTAGGCGATGTGGGCGTCGTACCGGTCGACGGGCTTGAGGGTGAGCTTGAGCTTGTCGACGGCGGGGGTGGAGTTGCCGACGAGGTCCATCCGGGTGCAGTGGCCGCAGTACTGCGGGCAGGTGGAGAGCAGTTCGGCGAGGACCTTGGTGGGGTAGCGGTGGGTGAGGCCCTCGGCGACCCACATGTCGTGCTCGTGCAGGGAGTCGCGGCTGGCGTACGGGTGGGAGGGCCAGTCGGTGCGCCGGTCGGAGGCGACGGGGATCATGTAGCGCCGGATCGGGTCGGCGAGGAACGCCTCGGTGGTCATCGGCGCGAACGGGACCATCGTGTTGATCATTTGTGGCGGCACCAGCATGGACATGGTGGCCAGGGCCTTCTGGTCGGCCTCGAGGTCGGCGTAGAAGGTCTCGTCGACGAGGTCACCGAGCACGGTGCGCAGCTGCTTGATGTTCTTGACGCAGTTGACGCGCTGCCACTGGGCGTTCTCCCACTGGTCGCGGGTGATGTGGCGCCAGCCGGGGAAGCGGGTCCAGTCGGGTTCGACCAGGGGGCTGCGGCGGTATTCGTACGGCTGCCCGGCGGTCGGTACGGCGACCGGGGCGTGACGGGGCTGAGGGATGGTCTCAACCGGTTGGGTCTGGGTCACGGCCCCTCCTCGTTGCGTGGTGCGGATGATCAGCGACCCCGAAGGCTACTGGAAAATATCCGGTGAAGAAATTAGTCTGCCGTAAGTTTTCCCGCGACGCGAGCCCTGACCGGGGGTTCGGGCGGTTGGACAGGGGAGGTCGGCGTGACGTCACCGGTGGGTCTGCACCGCGTTGTGGAACCGGCGGGGGTGCTGCCGCAGGCGGCGTGGCGGCTGGACGCCGACCCGCGGATCGCGCCGAACGAGGTGCGCATCCGGGTGGAGCGGTTGAACCTGGACGCGGCGAGCTTCCGGCAGTTGTCGGAGAAGCACGGCGGGGACGGGGAGAAGGTCCGCGCCGAGGTGCTGGAGATCATTTCTACCCGGGGCAAGATGCAGAACCCGGTGACCGGCTCGGGTGGCATGTTGATCGGCACCGTGGAGGAGGCCGGCCGCCGCTCGCCGCTGGGGCTGCGGGTCGGTGACCGGGTCGCGACGCTGGTGTCGCTGACGCTGACCCCGCTGACCGTCCTGGACGGGCTGGCCCGCTGGGACGGGCGCAGCGAGCAGGTGCCGTGCGACGGGTACGCGATCCTGTTCGCCCGGTCGATCGCGGCGGTGCTGCCGGAGGACCTGCACCCGGAGCTGTCCCTGGCGGTGCTGGACGTGTGCGGGGCGCCGGCGTTGACCGCGCGTGTGGTGGCCGGGTACGTGGAGGGGCGGGAGCGCTCCGGTGATCCGACGCCGGTGCGGGTCGCGGTGATCGGCGGGGCGGGCAAGAGCGGTTCGCTGTCGCTGGCGGCGGCGCGGCGGGCGGGCGCGGCTCGTACCGTCGGGGTGGTGCCGGTGGCGGCGGAGCGGGACGCGCTGACGGCCGCCGGGCTGGCGTCGGTGGTGGCGTTGGCCGACGCCCGGGATCCGGTGGCGTTGTCGACGGCGGTGACCACGGCGTTGGGCGCGCCGGCGGACGTGACGGTGGTCTGCGTGGACGTGCCGGGCTGTGAGCACGGGGCGGTGCTGGCCACCGCGGACGGCGGCACGGTGATCTTCTTCTCGATGGCGACGAGTTTCGCGGCGGCGGCGCTGGGCGCGGAGGGACTGGCGGCGGACGTGACGATGCTGGTGGGCAACGGGTACGTGCCGGGGCACGCGGAGCTGGCGTTGGGTCTGCTGCGCTCGGAGCCGGGGGTCCGTGCGCTGTTCGAGTCGCGGCTGGCGGCAGACTGAGTGCCATGACGAACCCCTCGACGTTGTACCGCGGCGGGACGCTGCACTGTCCGGCGGAGCCGAGCGCGACGGCGCTGCTGGTGTCCGACGGCCGGATCGCCTGGTTGGGGGCGGACGCCGACGCGCCGGCCGCCGACCGGGTGGTGGAGCTGGACGGCGCGCTGGTGACGCCGGCGTTCGTGGACGCGCACGTGCACGCCACGGACACGGGTCTGGCGTTGTCGGGGCTGGACCTGTCGGGGGTGCGGTCGGCCGGTGAGCTGTTGGACGCGGTGTCGGCGTTCGCGGCGGGTGTGCCCGGTGACGGTGTGGTGCTGGGGCACGGGTGGGACGAGTCGAACTGGTCGGATCCGGCGCTGCCGGACGCGGCGGCGCTGGATCGGGCGGCGGGTGGCCGGCGGGTGTACCTGTCGCAGGCGTCGATCCATTCGGCGTTGGTGTCGGCGGCGTTGCTGGCGGCCTGTCCGGAGGCGGCGGGCGCGGCGGGCTACGACGCGTCGGGGTGGCTGCGGCGCGATGCGCACCATGTGGTGCGGGAGGCGGCGCTGGGCTCGGTGTCGGCGGCGCAGCGGGTGGCGGCGCAGCGGGCGGCGTTGCGGCACGCTGCGTCGCTGGGCATCGCCGCGGTGCACGAGTGCGGCGGGCCGGGTACGTCGGACGAGGCGGACTTCACCGGCCTGTTGGCGATCTCCGGTGCCGGGGTGCCGGAGGTGTACGGGTACTGGGGTGAGTTGCTGGGCGCGGCGAAGGCCCGGGAGCTGGGTGCGGTCGGCGCGGGCGGGGATCTGTACGCCGACGGGGCGTTGGGGTCGCGGACGGCGCACGTGTCGGCGGCGTACCTCGACGGTGAGCCGGGCGCGTGCGGGCACGGGTACGTGACCGCGGAGCAGGTGCGCGATCATCTGGTGGACTGCGCGGCGCACGGGGTGCAGGGCGGGTTCCACGCGATCGGTGACGCGGCGATCGGCACGGTGCTCGAGGGGTTCGCCGGGGCGGCGCGGACGTTGGGCGTGGACCGGTTGCGGGCGGCGCGGCACCGCATCGAGCACGCCGAGCTCATGAACAAGCGGTTGATCGCCGGGTTCGTGGAGTACGGGATCGTGGCGTCGATGCAGCCGGCGTTCGACCGGTTGTGGGGTGGCGCGGGCCGGATGTACGAGGCGCGGTTGGGCCTGTCGCGGTCGTTGGCGTCGAATCCGATGGGCGCGATGCATTCGGTCGGGGTGGCGTTGGCCTTCGGGTCGGATTCGCCGGTGACGCCGCTGGATCCGTGGGGTTCGGTGCGGGCGGCGGTGGCGCATCACAATCCGGCGCAGCGGATGAGTGTGCGGGCGGCGTTCGCCGCGCACAGCCGGGGTGGTTGGCGGGCGGTGCACCTGGACAACGAGGGGGTGCTGGCGTTGGGCGCGCCGGCGACGTTCGCGGTGTGGTCGACGCCGGCGGGGGTGGACCGTGGTCTGCCGGTGTTGCAGGCCGAGGACCCGGAGCTGCGGGGTCCGTTGGATCCGACGCCGTTGCCGGTGTGCCGGCGCACGGTGCTGCGCGGTGAGGTCATCTACGAGGAAGGCAATTCGTGACGGGCAAGCTTGACCTGGATCCGGTGCTGGTGGCCCGGGCGCGGGAGTTGGCGCGCCGCGCCGGGCGGCCGGTGGTGGAGCTGGCGCGCAGCCACACCACGGTGTCGGTGGAGCGGGCGGTGCTGCGGTTGGCGGGGGTCAGCGGCGCGGACCCGGACGGTATTCCGTGGGTGAACCGGCTGGTCGACGCGGTGGTGGCGGATGTGGGGCTGGGGCACGGGGTGGCGGCGCCGGTGTTCGACGCGCTGGCCCGGGAGCAGATCACCGATGTGACGCTGCTGGCGCAGAAGGCGGCGGCGGGGTCGGTGCGGTTCACGCAGCCCACCGGGAAGGCCGCCACGGCGGCCCGCCGGGCGGCGCGGAAGGCGGTCGCGGCCGGGGTGCGGCAGATCGACCGGCGCCGGGCCGAGCGGGACCGGCTGGTGAAGCGGTACGGGGATCCGAAGCAGCGGCCGTGGATCTACCTGATCGTGGCGACCGGGGACATCTACGAGGACATTCCGCAGGCGCAGGCGGCGGCGCGGGCGGGCGCGGACGTGATCGCGGTGATCCGGTCGACGGGGCAGTCGCTGTTGGACTACGTGCCGGAGGGGGCGACCCGGGAGGGTTTCGCGGGCACGTACGCGACGCAGGAGAACTTCCGGCTGATGCGGGCCGCGCTGGATGAGTCGTCGCGGGAGCTGGGCCGGTACGTGCGGTTGACGAACTACGCCTCGGGGCTGTGCATGCCGGAGATGGCGACGCTGGCCGGCCTGGAGCGGCTGGACATGATGCTCAACGACTCGATGTACGGGATCCTGTTCCGCGACATCAACCCGGTGCGCACGTTCGTGGACCAGCGGTTCTCCCGGCAGGTGCACGCCCGGGCGGGGATCATCATCAACACCGGTGAGGACAACTACCTGACCACCGCGGACGCGGTGGACGAGGCGCACACGGTGACGGTGTCGCAGCTGCTCAACGAGTACTTCGCGCACGAGGCGGGGTTGGCGGACTGGCAGTTGGGGCTGGGCCACGCGTTCGAGATCAACCCGGATGTGCCGGAGTCGTTGCGCCTGGAGTTGGCGCACGCGCTGCTGGCGCGGGAGTTGTTCCCGGACGCGCCGTTGAAGTGGATGCCGCCGACGAAGCACATGACCGGTGACGTGTTCCGGGGCAATCTGCTCGACGGGTTCTTCAACCTGGTGGGGACGATGACGGGGCAGGGCATCCTGCTGGTGGGGATGATGACCGAGGCGGTGGTGACGCCGTGGTTGTCGGACCGGGACATCGCCCTGCAGAACGTGCGGTACGTGCTGGGCGCGGCGGGTGGGTTGCACGAGGACTTCGTGCCGGCGCCGGGCGGGTTCATCCAGCAGCGCGCGAACCGGGTCCTGGGTGAGGCGTTGGATCTGTTGGAGCGCATCGGTGACCAGTCGTTGTTGACGGCGATCGCCGAGGGCACGTTCGGGATCATGAAGCGGCCCGCGGATCGGGGCAAGGGCCTGGCCGGGGTGGCCGCGCACGAGGCCGACTACTACAACCCGGCCACCGACATCCTGGAGGGTCCGGCGGCATGAGCGACAAGACGATCGTCCGGCCGTACGGGGACACCACCGGTGACGGCATGGTGCAGGTGTCGTTCACGTTGCCGGTGCCGCACGACAAGCGGGCCGAGGGCGCGGCGGTGCAGCTGGCCAACAAGATGGGCATCGACCCGGCGATGCTGGTGCACGCCAAGCCGATGAGTGACGGGTTCACCTTCTTCGTGGTGTACGGGCGGGTGAACCATCTGGTGGACCTGGCGGCGGTGCAGGTGGTGGAGCGGGACTTCCCGCTGCTGAGCGCCAAGGAGGTCAACGCGGTGGTGAAGCAGCGGTTGCGGCGCAAGCTGTCGGTGGTGGGGGCGTGCATCGGCACGGACGCGCACACCGTGGGCATCGACGCGATCCTCAACGTCAAGGGCATCGCGGGGGAGAAGGGCCTGGAGTACTACCGGGAGTTGAAGGTCACCAACCTGGGCGCGCAGGTCAGCGTGCCGGAGTTGGTGGAGGCGGCCCGGCAGGAGAAGGCCGACGCGGTGCTGGTGTCGCAGGTGGTGACGCAGCGCGACGCGCATCTGCACAACACCCGGGAGATGTCGGCGGCGTTCCGGGAGGCGATGCCGGCGGGGCGTCGGCCGTTGCTGATCGTGGGCGGGCCGCGGTTCGACGAGACGATGACCGGCGAGTTGGGCGTGGACCGGATCTTCGGCCGGGGCACCACCCCGGGTGAGGTGGCCAGTTACCTGGTGCACGCGTTGATCACGAGCAAGAAGGCGAAGGCATGAGTGATTCCCGGGTCGGTCTGACCGTCACGCACCGGCGGTACGTGCCGTACTCGCACGCCCACTACGCGGGGAACCTGGTCGACGGGGCGTACGCGCTGGGGTTGTTCGGGGATGTGGCCACGGAGGTGTGCATCCGCACCGACGGCGACGAGGGGTTGTTCGCGTCGTACTCGGATGTGCAGTTCCGCGGCGCGATGCGGGCCGGGGACGTGCTGGAGGTGGTCGCGACGGTGACCCGGGTGGGTACCCGCAGCCGCACCATCGACTTCGAGGCGCGGGTGGTGTGCCGGGGCCGGCCGGAGCGCTCGGAGTCGGCGGCGGAGGTGCTCGACCCGCCGATCGTGGCGGTCACCGCGACCGGCACCGTGGTCGTCCCGCCGCCGGCGTGAGTCTCGCCGTCTGCGCCGACGTCGGGTCCACGTACACGAAGGTGACGGTGGTGGACCTCGACGCGGGCGCGCTGGTCGCGGGGGCGTCGGCGCCGACCACGGTCGGCACGGACGTGCTGCACGGCCTGGACGCCGCGGTGGCGGCGGCCACCGCCGGGCTCGGCGTGCGCGACGTGCCCTGTTACGTGTGCTCGTCGGCCGGTGGGGGGCTGCGGCTGGCCGTGGTCGGCTACGAGCCGCTGGTGACCGCGCAGGCCGGGCGTCGGGTCGGCCTGTCCGCCGGGGCGAACGTGGTGCACGTGGCCGCCGGCCGCCTCGGCGCGCCCGAGCTGGCCGCGCTACGGGCCGCGCGCCCCGACGTGGTGCTGCTGGTCGGCGGCACCGACGGCGGGGATGCCGAGACGTTGACGCACAACGCGACCCGGTTGGCGAAGGCCCGCTGGCGGGTGCCGACGGTGCTGGCCGGCAACACCGACGTCCGCGACGACCTGCACGCCCTACTGGCCGCCGCGGGGGTGCCGGTGACGGTGGCCGACAACGTGCTGCCCCGCATCGGGGTGCTCGCCGCGGCGTCGGCGCGCTCGGCGATCCGGGAGGTGTTCCTGCGGCACGTCATCGGCGGTAAGCGGCTGTCGCGGGGGAGCCGGTTCGCCCGCCTGGTGCGCGCGGCCACCCCGGACGCGGTGCTGACCGGGGTGGAGGTCCTCGCCGACGCCCTCGGCGGGGACCTGGCCGTGGTGGACGTGGGTGGGGCCACCACCGACGTGTATTCGGTGCTCACCCCCGACGAGCGGGCCACCGGCGCGGGCCGGGAGGTCGCCGGGACGCTGTGGCGGGCCCGCACCGTCGAGGGGGACCTGGGGATGCGGTGGAGCGCCCCCGGGGTGGTCCGCGCCGCCGTGGAGGAGCGCCTGCTGGGCCCGGGGGAGCAGGACGGGTTGGCAGCGGCGGCGGCGGTGCGCGCCGCCGATCCGGGGTTCCTCGCCGACGGGGCGGCCGAGCGGGCCGCCGACCGGCGGATCGCGGCGCTGGCGGCGACGGTGGCGTTGCGCCGGCACGCCCGGGGCGCGGCGACCGGGGAACGCGCCGGCCGGGACCTGCGCGACGTGCGGCTGATGGTCGGCTCCGGTGGTGTGCTGCGTCACGCCGCGGCCGCCGACGCCGAAGGGGTCCTCGCCGCCGTGCTGGGCGACCACGCCGGCGGGTGGCCGTTGCCGCGCGCGGCGCGGTCCGTGGTGGACGTCGACTACGTGCTGGCCGCCGGTGGTCTGCTCGCCGGAGATCATCCACGGGCGGCGCAGGCGTTGCTGCGCCGCCACCTGGGCACGGATTGAGACGCGCCGACGCGACACGCCGTGGTGCAAGACACGACTGGCCGGGGGTGGGTTGACAGCGGACGGGGTGTAAGCCGTACCGTCTTTGAGTCCTACTACGGGAAGCGGCTGTTGTTCGCTTCGTCCCTTCGTCCGCTGGCCGAGCGACACGGTGCACTTCGTCGCGGCGGCCAGGTCCAGCGGGCGGGGGTCGGCGGGGCGGCGCGAACCGGCCGCGGTTACCGGTGTACGGGCAGGGTGAAAGGCACGGCCAGTAGACAACGGCCAGGCGGGGACAGCCAGTCCGCGTCAGGTCGGTCCGAAGGTCGGCGCCGCTCATTCTCGCCCCACCGGCCGGGAAGGGCCTGGGAGCATCGGGGCGCGGCGCATGCCGCGCCCCGATTTCTGTTCACCCACCGCGCGCGTAGCGCTCCAGCAGGTCGGCCAGGCGGCGTGGCTGGCTCAGCGCCAGCAGGTGGCCGCCGGGCAGCTCGTCGGGCCGCACGTCGAGCCGCTGCGCGGCGAGGCGACGCTGGAAGTCCGCCGGGAAGAACCGGTCGTCGCGGCCGGTGACCACCCGGGTCGGCACGTCGGGCCAGCGGCGCAGCGGGTTCGGTCGCACGAACACCGCCTCGGACTCGTCGCCGCTGCCGCCGGCGAGCATCCGGGCGGTCACCTCGGCGGGCACGTCGTGGAAGAAGTCCACCGCCAGGTCGACGCCGGCGTCGGGGTCGCGGCCCTGCGCGGTGACGTACGGGGCGCGGGCCCGCGCGTGGCCGGTCGCCGCCCACCAGTGGCCCGCCGTCTCGCCCGGGGCGGGGATCATCGGGTTGACCAGGACCAGCAGCCGCACCGCCGGGTGGTCGGCCACCAGCGGCGCGGTGAACGCGCCGAGGGACTGCGCCACCAGCACCACCTGCGGGTGCCCGTCGACGGCGGCGCGGACCGTGGCGGCGTACTCGGGCAGCGCGGCGTGCGGGTCGGCGGCGGGCAGCTCCACGGCCACGGCCTGCCGTCCCCGCCGGTGCAGCTCGTCGAGGAGCAGGTGCCAGTAGGCGACGGCACCACCGGCGCCGGGGATCAGCACGTACGTCACCGTCGCGGGCCCTGTCATGCGGCTCACGGTGCCAGCCGGGTACGACACGACAACCGCCCCCGGCCGGCGGCGCCTTCCGGCGCAGGCCGGGTAGCCTTCGGCGCGTGATCGTGGTGAGGTGCCGGTGACGACGCTCGACCGGGATGAGACCCGTACCCCCGACGGGGTACGCGCGACGGGCGCCGGGCGTGCCCTGCCGCTGCGCGCGGCGGTGCCGATGGCCGTGGCCGCCGGGGTGGCGCTGCTGCTGGCGTTCCCCCCGTACGGGCTGTGGCCGCTGGCCCCGGTCGGGGTGGCGCTGCTGGCCGCCGCGGCGCACCGGCGGCGGCTGCGCGCCGGCGCGGGCCTGGGCTTCCTGACCGGGGTGGCGTTGTTCGCGCCGCTGCTGGAGTGGACCAACCTGCACACCGGCTACCTGCCGTGGACGCTGCTGTCCCTGCTGCAGGCCGGCTACCTGGCGCTGCTCGGCGCGGCGACGGCCTGGGTGTCCCCGCTGGTGGACCGACACCGGTGGAGCTGGCCGGCGGTCACCGGGCTGCTCTGGGTCGGCCAGGAGGCGCTGCGCGACCGCACCCCGTTCGGTGGGTTCCCGTGGGGGCGGCTGGCGTTCAGCCAGGACAGCTCCCCGCTGCTGCCGCTGGCCCGGCTCGGTGGCGCCCCGCTGGTGAGCTTCGCGGTGGCGCTGGCCGGTGGGCTGCTGCTCGCCGCGGCCTGGCGGCGCTGGCCCGGCCGCGACGTGCGGCGCTGGGCGCCGGTGGCTCTCCTCGGCGCGGTGCTGCTCGCCGTCACCGGCGGTGCGCTGCTGGTGCCCACCGGCGTGGCCGGGGGCGGCCGCACGGTCACCGTCGCCGTCGTGCAGGGCAACGTGCCGCGCCTCGGGCTGGACTTCAACGCCCAGCGCCAGGCGGTGCTCAACAACCACGTCGAGGCCACCATCGAGCTGGCCGCGCAGGTCACCGCCGGCACCGCCGTCCGACCCGACCTGGTGGTGTGGCCGGAGAACTCCTCCGACATCGACCCGCTGCGCAACGCCGCCGCCGGGCAGCGCATCTCCGCCGCCGCCGACGCGATCGGCGCGCCGATCCTCGTCGGCGCGGTGCTGCTCGGTCCCGGCGAGGGCGAGGTCCGCAACGCCGGCATCCTCTGGCAGCCCGGCACCGGCGCCGACCTGGACCAGCTGTACGTCAAGCGGCACCCGGTGCCCTTCGCCGAGTACGTGCCGCTGCGTGAGGTGGCCCGGATGGTCAGCTCCCAGGTCGACCGGATCCGCAACGACTTCGTCGCCGGCACCACACCGGGCGTGGTGCGCGCCGGCCCGGCCGTGCTGGGCGACGTGATCTGCTTCGAGGTCGCCTACGACGGCCTCGTCCGCGACACCGTCGACGGCGGCGCGCAGCTGCTGGTGGTGCAGACCAACAACGCGACCTTCGACGTCGCCGAGGCCCGCCAGCAGTTGGCCATGGTGCGGCTGCGCGCGGTCGAGCACGGCCGCGGCGCGCTGATGGCCTCCACGGTCGGGGTGTCCGGGTTCGTGACCCCCGACGGGCGGGTAAGCGGCGCGACCGGGTTCAACACCCGGGCGGTGGTCCTCCGGGAGATGGTGCTCGCCGACGGGCGTACCCCGGCCAGCCGGGCGGGAGTGTGGCCGGAGGTGGCCCTGGTCGGCCTGGCCGTCGCCGCGCTGGTCGGCGCGGCCGTGCCGCGTCGCGCCCGCCGCCGCGAGGTCGACCCGGACGGTTAGGCCGCCACGCCGGCCCCGCCGGGGCAGATGCGGAGGATGCGGTGACCGAGGCAGCCGACGGCGGCCACCCCGGGGTGGGGCGGGTGCTGGTGGTGATCCCGACCTACAACGAGGCCGACAACGTCACCGACGTCGTCGCCCGGGTCCGCCGGGTCGCCCCGGCCGTGGACGTCCTCGTCGCCGACGACAACAGCCCCGACGGCACCGGAGCCCTGGCCGAGGCCCTGGCCGGCACGGACCCGCGCGTGCACGTGCTGCACCGCCCCCGCAAGGAGGGCCTCGGCGCGGCGTACCTGGCCGGGTTCGCGTGGGCGCGTCAGCGCGGCTACGACGCGGTGGTGGAGATGGACGCCGACGGCTCGCACGCCCCGGAGGACCTGCCGGCGCTGCTGCGCGCCGCCCGGGACGCCGACGTGGTCATCGGGTCGCGGTGGACGCGGGGGGCGCGGGTGACGAACTGGCCGCTGCGCCGGTTGCTGCTCTCGCGCGGCGGCAACCTGTACGCGCGGCTCGCGCTCGGTGTGCCGGTCTCCGACGCCACCGGCGGCTACCGGGTGTACCGGGCGGCGGCGTTGCAGGCGATGGAGCTGCGTTCGGTCCGCTCGCAGGGGTACTCGTTCCAGGTGGAGCTGTCCCGGCTGGCGCACCGGGCCGGGGTGCGGATCGTGGAGGTGCCGATCACCTTCGCCGAGCGGGAACGCGGGGCGAGCAAGATGAGCCCGCTGATCGTGGCGGAGGCGTTGTGGCGGATCACCACCTGGGGGCTGCGGGACCGGCGGGTGCGGCGGACCCGGCGTGGTCACCGACGGTGGCCCTGAGCGCCGGCGTGTCATGCTGGAGAGGCGGGATGTCCCTTCACCCCGTGTCCGGTTCTCACCGGCGGGGCGCCCGCGCGACGCGATGAGGTGAGATGCGCCGATACCTGAGGTTCGTGCCGTTGGCCCTGCTGCTGGCGGTGCTGGTGGAGTTGGTCGCGTTCGTCGGCGTGGGCCGGACGATCGGGTACGGCTCGGCGGTCCTGCTGGGCTTCGCGGCCTCCCTGCTGGGGCTGGTGCTGCTGCGCCGGGAGGGGATGCGCGCCTGGCGGGGGTTCCGGGCGTCGGTGGAGTCCCGGCAGCCGCCCGGGCCGCAGGTGACCGACGGGCTGGTCGGTCTGGTCGGCGCGCTGCTGCTGGCGGTGCCGGGGCTGGTCACCGCCGTGGTGGGGCTGGTGCTGCTGGTGCCGCCGGTGCGCCGGCTGGCGCGCGCCGGGGTGCAACGTGCCACCGAGCGCCGCGTGTCGTCGATGGTCGCCGGTGACCTGTTCGGGCCCCGGCGGGTGAAGGTACGCCGCGCCGACGCGCAGCCCGCGCCGGAGCCGACCGTCGCCGGGCCGGTGGTCGACGCCGAGGTGGTCGAGGCGGGCCGGGCCATCGAGGGTGAGATCGTGCAGCCGCGTCGCCCCTGACACGCCGACACGACGGCGCCCCCCGGAAGGATCTCCCGGGGGGCGCCGTCGTGGTTGGTGCGGCCGGTCGGCTCAGGCGCGGCCGCGGCGGGTGCGGACCTCCTGGAGCCGCTCGGCCAGGATGTCCTCCAGCTCGGCGATGGAACGCCGCTCCAGCAGCATGTCCCAGTGGGTACGCGGCGGCTTGGCCTTCTTCTGCTCCGGCTCGGTGCCGTCGACGAGACGGGCGACGCTGCCGTCGAACTTGCACTCCCAGGTCGTGGGGACCTCGGCGTCGACAGCGAACGGGACCTCGAACTGGTGGCCCTTGGCGCACAGGTACTCGCGGGTCTGTCGCGGCGCGAGCTCCGTGTTGCGGTCGGACTCGTAGCTGACCGCGCCCAACCGGCTTCCGCGCAGCATACGCTCGCCCATGATCGACTTCCCCTCGTTCGTGGTGCTGGTCTTCTCGGTGTAACGACCCGTCTCCACCGGGGCATTCCCGCCCGGATCGGCTGACCCGGCGCGCGGGTGACCCGTGCAAGGGTAACCGGCCATGCCCACGACCCGGCGGGGTCGTCCCCGGCCGGGTCGAATCGGTGGAGTGTTTCGGCGTTCACCGGGGATGTTAGCCGCCCAGGTGAGCGGGAGGTGACGATGACCAGTGACGCGCCGGTCGACGCCCGGCCGCCCGGCGGGAAGACCTTCTTCGGTCACCCGCGGGCGCTGTCGACCCTGTTCCTCACCGAGATGTGGGAGCGGTTCAGCTTCTACGGCATGCGCGCGATCCTGGTGCTGTACCTGACCGCGGAGGTCGCCGACGACGGCCTCGGCCTGAACGGGTCCACCGCCAACGCCGTGT
This sequence comes from Micromonospora psammae, assembly GCF_036902725.1. Classification (NCBI taxonomy): domain Bacteria; kingdom Bacillati; phylum Actinomycetota; class Actinomycetes; order Micromonosporales; family Micromonosporaceae; genus Micromonospora; species Micromonospora psammae. The sequence continues at coordinate 15,300 of NZ_JBAKHM010000039.1, forward strand.
ACGGCACCTACAACGCCATGGTGTACCTGATGGCGCTGCCCGGCGGCTGGGTCGCCGACCGGCTCATCGGGGCCCGGCGCAGCGTCCTGTGGGGCGGTGTCGTCATCGCCGCCGGGCACTACGTGATGGCGGTCCCCGTCGACGGCAGCGTCTTCGCCGGCATGGGCCTCATCGTGCTCGGCACCGGGCTGCTGAAGCCCAACATCTCCACCATGGTCGGCGACCTGTACGACCGGGACTCCCCACGCCGCGACGCCGGCTTCTCGATCTTCTACATGGGCATCAACCTGGGCGCGTTCATCGCCCCGCTGATCACCGGCTTCCTCGGCGAGAAGATCAACTGGCATCTCGGGTTCGGGGCGGCCGCCGTCGGGATGACCTTCGGGGTGCTGCAGTACGTGCTGGGCCGGCGCAACCTCGGCGAGGCCGGCGCGCGCCCCGCCGACCCGCTGCTCGGCGCCGACCGCCGCCGCGCGCTGACCCGCGTCGGCCTGGCCGTGCTGGCGATCCTGCTGGCCCTGGCCGTGCTCGCGCTGGCCGGCCTGTTCACCGTCAACAGCGTGGTCAACCTGCTCACCATCGTCACGGTGCTGGTCACCATCGGGTACTTCACCCGCATCCTCACCGACCGGGAGATCAGCGGGACCGAACGCAGCCGGATGAAGGCCTACCTGTGGCTGTTCGTCTTCGCCGCCGCGTTCTGGCTGATCTACGACCAGGCCGGGTCGGTGCTGAACATCTTCGCCGCCGACCGGACCGACCGGGACGTGCTCGGCTTCACCTTCCCCGCCTCCTGGCTCCAGTCGGTCAACCCGATCCTGATCATCATCGGGGCGCCGCTGGCCGCCCTGCTCTGGGTCCGGGTGGGCCACCGGGTCTCCACGCCGGCGAAGTTCGCCGTCGGCCTGGTCCTCAACGGCCTGTCGTTCGTGCTGATGGCCGCCGCCGCGCAGGCCGCCGTCGGCGGCGACCGGGTCTCCCCGTGGTGGCTGGTCGCCGTGTACGCCATCCAGGTCGCCGGTGAGCTGTCGCTGAGCCCGGTGGGCCTGTCCGCCACCACCCGGCTCGCCCCGCTCAAGTACGCCAGCCAGATGATGGGCCTGTGGTTCCTGGCCACCGCCGTCGGCGACGCGATCGGCGGGCAGGTCGCCCGGCTCGCCGAGACCTGGCCGGAACCCACCTACTTCCTCACCTTCGGGCTGGCGTCGGTGGCCCTCGGCGTGGGCGCGGTGATGTTCAGCCGGCACATCTCCCGGCTGATGGCCGGCATCCACTGACCGGCGGGGCCCCGGTCCCGGCCCGCCGACGGGCTCCCCGCCGCACGGACACGGCGATGGCATGCGCCATGGCCCGCCACCACCGCATCGACCCCGGCCGGGTCGCCACCCCGGCCGGGATGCCGGCCCCACCGCCCCGGTCGATCAACATGAGCCGGCCGGTCGGCTACACCCCGCCGGCCGAGGGCGCCGACACCGAGCTGGCCCGCCGGTTCCCGCTGGCCCTGATCTCCCCGGCCGGCCGGAACTCGACCTTCGCGTCGCTGTCCTGGCACCGCGACCGCACCGGCCCGCCCCGCGTCCACCTGCACCCCGACGACGTCGCCGCCCGGGGGCTGGCCGACGGCGATGCGGCGCGGGTGCACAACGACCGGGGCGAGTTCCTCGCCACCGTCGCCGTGGACGACGCGACCCGGCCCGGGCTGGCGTTCACCTACAAGGCGTACTGGGCGCGGTTGAGCCCCGGGGGCAGCACCGTCAACGCGGTCACCGGCGTGCGGGACACCGACCTGGGTGGCGGGCCGACCTTCCACGACACCCGGGTGCAGGTCGAGGCGGCGCCGGCTGGTCAGCTGCCCTGACCGGGGGCGCCGAGCCGGGCCAGCGCGGCGGCGAGGTCGCTGACCTGGTCGGCGAGCTGCGCGGCGCGGCGCTGCGCGGCGTCCCGGTCGGCTTCGACGGCGCTCAGGCGTACCTCCAGCTCGCTCAGGCGCGCCTGGGCGGCGGCGCCGGCCTGCCGCGCCGCGGCCAGCTCACCGGCCAGGGCGTCGCGCTGCCCGGCCGCCGCGGCCAGCTCCTCGCGGGCCCGGGCCGACACCGCGGCGCTCTCCTGCCGGGCCTGCTCGGCGGCGGCGCGCGCCGCGTCCCGGTCGCGGGCCGCCGCCTCGGCCGCCGCCCGGACCTGACCGGCCTCCTCGCGGGCTCGGCCGGCCTCGTCGCGGTGCCGGTCGGCGTCGGTACGCGCCCGCGCGGCCTCGGCGCTCGCCTGCTCGGCCCGGCGCAGCCCCTCGGCCGCGGCGGCGGTGGCCCGCTGCGCGTCGGCGCGGGCGGCGTCGCGTTCCACGGTCAGGTCGGCGGCCCGTTGCCGTTCGGTGTCCCGCTCGGCGCGCAGGGTGCGCAGCTCGTGCCGGGCGGCGTCGCGGTCCCGCTCGGCCTGCACCCGCAGCGCCTCGGCGGCGCTGGCGTCCCGGCGGGCCGTGTCCCGGTCGGCCTCGGCGGACTCGGCGCGCTCCCGCGCCGCGGCGGCCCGCTCGCCGGCCTGCTCGGCGCGGCCTCGGGCGTCGTCGCGCTCGGCGATGGCCGCGCGGGCCTCCTGCCGGGCGCGGGTGGCCTCGGCCTCGGCCGTCTCGGCGTCGCGGCGGGCGTCGTCGCGTTCGGTGTGTGCCCGCGCCACCTCGGTGGCGGTCTCGGCGCGCAGCTGCGCGAGCTGCCGCTCCACCCCGACCGGGGAGAGTTCGGCGTGCAGCGCCTCGGTCAAGGACTCCACGATCTGGTCGAGCCGGTCCACCGCCTCCCAGGTGCGGGCCACCTGGCCGGGCAGGCCGGGGGCGTTGCGGTGCCGCATCCGGGAGTTGCGGGAGGCCCGCTGGCAGGCCCCGTCGTTGTCCCGGCAGTAGCGGAACGGCCGGCCCGCGCCGGCGCGCTGCGGCACCTCCCGTCCACAGTGGGCGCAGGGACGGGTGTCGGCGGTGGTGGGCTGGACGTCCATCGGGTCGGAAGTCTAGTGCCGGGTGATCGTCACCGGCGCCGGGACGGCCCCGCCGGCGCCGCGGCGCCACCGGCTAGCGTGGGCGGCGTGGCCGTCCCCGCGTACGTCTCGAAGCTGCGCGCCCACGTCGGACACGACCTGCTCCTGCTGCCCGGGGTCAGCGCCGTGGTCCGCGACGACGCCGGCCGGGTGCTGCTCGCCCGGCGCAGCGACAACGGCCGCTGGTCGGTGCCCGCCGGCATCATCGACCCCGGCGAGCAGCCCGCCGACGCGGTGCTGCGGGAGGTGTACGAGGAGACCGGCGTGCGCGTGCGCGTCGAGGGAATCGGCGGCGTGGCCACCCACCCGGTGCTCTACCCCAACGGCGACGCCTGCGAGTACCTCAACATCTGGTTCCGCTGCAGTCCGGTGGGCGGCACCGCCCGGCCCGACGGCGACGAGTCGACGGAGGTGGGCTGGTTCGCCCCGGACGACCTGCCGGAGCTGGACGACTGGGCGCGCCTGCGGATCGACACCACGGTCCGGGCGGACGCGCCGACCTGGCACGCCCAGCCCGGCCAGCGGCACCCGGCGCTCGGCCGCCCCGACGCGCTCTGACCGTGGTGCCGCGCCGCAGTCGACCGGGCGGCGCTGTGGCGCGGCTCAGCAGACCTCGATGACGACCCTGCCGGCATTGCCGCCGGCCGCCAGGGCGCGCTGCGCCTCGGCCGCCCGGTCCAGCCGATAGCGGGCACCGACCCGGACGGCGAGCTCGCCGGCCTCGGCCAACCGCACCAACGCGGTGAGGTCGGCGTGGTCCAGCCGGCAGAAGACCGCGACGACGCCCGGCACGCCGACCTCGGCAACCGAAGCCACCCGCGCGTCGGGGCGGGCGGCCGCCGCCGGCGCGGCGAGCGTGCCGCCGCCGGCGGTGTCGAGGACCGTCTGCACCCCCTGGGGGGCCAGTGCCCGGACGCGGTCGGCGACCCCCGCGCCGTAACCGACCGGTTCGGCCCCCGGTGAGCGCAGGTGGTCGTGGTCGCGCGGCGCGGCGGTGCCGATCACCCGGGCGCCGCGCGACCTGGCGATCTGCACCGCCAGGGAGCCGACCCCGCCGGCCGCCCCGTGCACGAGCAGGGTCTCGCCCGCGCCGACCCCGAGGGTGTGCACGACGGCCTGGTAGGCGGTCAGTCCGGCCAGCGGCAGACCCGCGGCCTCGGCGAAATCCATGGTGCGCGGCTTGCGGGCCAGGGTGCGCACGTCGGCGGAGACCAGCTCGGCCAGCCCTCCGTGGGCGCGCTGCACGTCACCCCGGACGTAGCCGATCACCTCATCGCCGGCGGCGAACTCCGGGGCCGCGGGACCGGAACGTTGCACCACGCCGGCGATGTCCCAGCCGGGAACCACCGGGAAGTACGTCTCCACCGCTGCGTCGAGCGCACCCGCCTGCAGTGCCAGGTCGGCGGGATTGAGCGCGGCGGCCCGCACCCGCACCAGGACCGAGTCCACGTGGGTCTTCGGCTCGGGCAGCTCGGCCGGCTCGAGGACCTCGGGGCCGCCGTAGCGGCGGTACACCATCGCCCTCATCAGGATCCCGGCAGAGCGATCGGCATGTCCAACAGGACACGGTGATGCACGATCTTCCATTCGCCGTCGATCCGGCGCAGCGCGGTGTCGTAATAACCGGACTCGATGGGCCGCACGCTGCCCTGCGCGCCGGAGACACCGGCCGGCCAGCCGTCGGCCGGGCGGGCGGCGGCGCGGACCTCGAAGACGATGAACTGGGCGTTCAGGTGCGCCCGGTCGCCGTCGATGTCGATGATGTGGTCGGAGGTGGTGTGGTGGCTGGCACCGCCCGGCGGGTGCGGGGGCATGAAGTTGGTGACCGCGTACTCCACGCCCGCCCCGCCGATCAGCGGCTCGCCGACCGGCTCGTAGCTGTCCGGACCGGTCCTGGTGTGGATCTGCACGATCGCGTCGTCGGTGAACAGGGCGCCCTGCGCCCTGCCGTCACGGCGGTCCGTCGCGCGCACGTACCGGGCCAGAACCTGCTGGACCCTGCGTTCGTCGTTCATCGGGTGCTAGCTCCCCACGCCGTCGTGTCCGGGCCCGGTGTGCCGGTGCCCGTCGCCGGGGCCGGCCGGGAGAGTCGATCCCGTGATGGCCCCGCAGCAAGTGGACCTCGGAGGCAGCCCGACAGCCATGACCATTGCGGTATCCGGCGATACCGTGAGGGCATGGATCGTCTGGAGACGCGGGAAGTCGGGTACTTCGTCGCCGTCGCCGAGGAACTGCACTTCGGCCGGGCGGCACAGCGGCTGGGCATCGCGCAGCCGCCCCTGTCCCGGGCCGTCGCCCGGCTGGAGCGCCGGATGGGCGTCCGCCTCCTGGAGCGGACCAGCCGCCGCGTTGAGCTCACCCCCGCGGGACACGTCTTCCTCGACGAGTGCCGCCGCCTGCTGAAGAGCCTGGACGACGCGGTGCGGCGCACCCAGCGGGCGGCCCGCCCCGCCGGGCTCGTCCTCGCGGTACGCCCCGGCACCGGGGCCGGCCCGCTCGCCGCACTCGTGCGGTCCCACGACGGCACCGAGCCCGAGATCGTTTTCACCCCAGCTGCAACGCGCCGCCCGGGCGAGCGAGGAACAGGCCCGCCGGATCCGCGCCCAGGTGCGCGCGGCACAGCAGGCCAGCGCGACCGTGTGGCGGCCGGCGACCCGGCCATCATGGTGGCGGCAGGCGTCGGCCGAGGACATCGCCCGAGCCTGGCGGGCCAGCGCCGAATGGGCGGCCACCGACCCGCGCGCCCAGGCCGCCCAGCGGGTCATTGTCGTGCGACTCGCCGAACGCGGCGTCCACGTCGACCCGCAGACCGGTGCCCGGCCAGGGGACGAGGCGTGGCTGTCCGACCAGCTCGACCGCGCCGCCATGGACGACGTCGACCGGCCGGCGGAGGGCCAGCCGGCGGAGGCCCGGCCCGAGAACGCCGGCGAGCCACGCCGCACCCCCCAGGAGCGCCAGGAGGCGATGGCAGCGCACGTGCGGGAGGTGTGGACCGCAGACCGGGCGGAGCGGGTCATCGCCTCGGCGGCGTGGCCGGCGCTGGCCTACAAGCTCGACCAACTGGAGCGCGCCGGGCACGACGTGCGCGATCTGCTGCGGCAGGTGCCCGGCTTCGTCGACCGGGCCCACACGCCCGCTGCGTACGCGTTCCGAGTGGTCGACGACTACGCCACCGAGCAGGGCGCCGGAGCGGCACGGGCCGACGGCAACGTCCACGGCGACGGGGATCGTCCCGCCGTCACCCTTGACGGTGAGTGGCGGGAGACGGGCGGCGGCCGGGAGGAAGGCGCTCGCGGCGACCGTCCGGAGGCCGGCCAGACGTCTGCCGGGCCCGGTGATCGCGACGTGCACGGGGCGAAGCTCGCGGCCCAGGCATTCCCTCAGTCGACCGCGGCCGCGGTCACCGACGCCACGTCGGCGGGCCGGCCGACTGAGGCGACACCGGCACCGGCGCGGTCCCCTTCGGCGGGCGTGACCGCCGAGGCGCCGAGCCGGTAGAGGTCGCGTCGGCGCGGTCAGGGACAGGCCTCGCAGAACGTCAGGGTGGACGCCACCAGGGCGGTTTGGTCGCCGATGCAGACGTCCAACCCGCAGTGGTAGCAGGTGACGCAGCGGCGCAGGAACGCCCCCGACCAGATGGTCGGGGCGTGCGTCCGCGATCAGGCCGACTGCTTGGTCTTCTCCACCAAAAACTCCCGGACCCAGGACGGCCAGTGGAAGGTGTATCCGTCGTCGGACTCCACCCACCGAGTTCCGGCGATCAGCTGACCCGAGTCGGTGAATCGCTCCACCACCTCAGCCGGCAGCGGCGCGGTGTCGACGTGCTCGATGAACAGGTCACGGTCACCCTCGGGCAAGGACTCCCACCAGGCGTTGAGATTAGTCATATATCCCACGGTATCGAGCGCAGCACGCCGGACGCCGGCAACACGATCGGCCAGCCGGCACTTCACTGCTTCGGTTCGTCGCCCAGCTTGTGCTCCAGCTTCACGACCTGCAAACCGGCCGCCTTCGCGCGCATCGCCATCCCGGTGTCGTAGGTGACCACGGTCACCGGCCTTCCCGCGAGCAGCTCGGTGGACAGCGCACGATCGATGATCTCCTCGTCCGGGATGTCATGCCGCATGTGCCGGGCGGATCAAAGATGATCTGGACGTGGACCTCGCGGGTCGTGCAGCGGATCGCCGTGAGAGTTCCTGGTGCCTGGTGTTGCTTCACGTGGGGGTGCTACCGGCGTACGCTGGTTGGTATGACCACGGTGAAGAAGCTGTCGATCTCCGTCCCCCAGGACGTAGCTGAGACGCTGGAGCAGCAGGGCCCAGGCAAGGCGAGCGCCTACGTAACCGGGGCCGTGCGCGCCCAGAGGGCGTGGGAGCAGTTCCGTGACGAGCAGGTTCGCCGCGGGGTGTCGCTGACCTCGGAGGGCATGGCCGCCGCCCGCGCCCGCCGGTACGCAGTACAGGCCGAGTGGCCCGCGGAGCGATTCGCGGCCGTGCGCGAGCGGGTCCGCGAGCATATGAAGCAGGAATTGGCCAGCGGAGACCAGCCGGCGTCTGCCGCGTGACCCCCGGGGACGAGCTGCCCCCGGTCACCCTGGTGCTGGACCGCTCGGCGATGCTGGCATACGTGGCTGGGTCGATCCACGCCGTGGAGCCGGTGGGTGAGGTCATCACCGACCGGCAGCGCTTCGGGGTCACCGCAGTCACCGTGGCTGAGGCCTTGCGGCTGGCGACCGACCCGAAGGACCGGGAAGACCTGCACACGTTGCTGGCGATGGATGCTTGCGCGTTGCTGCCCACGTGGGGCGAGGACTGGTTGGAGCTGTCGTACTGGCTGGGCGTCACCAGTCGGGTCGACCTGGCTACGACGGTGCTGGCGTCGCTGGAGCACGGGGCGCAGATTCTGACCGGGGAGGGCCACCGCTACGGCGAGGGCCTGCCGATCAACTACATGCCGAATCAGTGACCGGGGCGCCGGCCCGGAGGTCAACGTCCCGCAGGCTCCTTGCCTGCGTCCGGCTTGTGGCGCTTAGCGTGTGACATCGCCCTACGCGGCGGCGGGACGCTCCCGGCGGGCAACCTGGGCCAGCGCGCGGACGACGTCGGCGGGCAACACGGTAATCGGCTCGTCGCCAGCGGCGTCGAGCGTGGCGTAGTGCGCCTCCACGATCTCCCGCAGGATCGCTCCCGGTTTCACGCCGCGGGCGCTGATGTGTACCTGGCTGACCCCGCACGCGGACGGCATGGCGGCGCACCCGCTGAGCCAGCTCATCGACGCGCCGGCCACCCGCGCCGCGCTCGGCTCGACGCTGGAGGTGGTGCCGGAGCGGCTGCTGCACGTCGCCCGGGTCGGGCAGCCGGTCGGCCCGGCGGCCCGCTCGGCGCGCCGGATCGGTGGCACCCGGTACGCCGGCCCCGGCCCGCACGGTGCCGGCCGGAAGAGCGTGACCGGTTTCGATCGAGAGATGGACACCGCGGCTCCGGAGAAGAGAATATGGGCGTTCTCCGTGATCGAACGGAACCGTTCAGTGAGAAGGAGTTGCGCCGTGCGTTTTTCCCTGAAGACCCTCGGTATCGGGGCGGCTGCCGCCGCGCTGCTGGTTGCCAGCCCGACACCGGCCATGGCCGACGACGGCCACGTCTCCGTCCATGTCCAGACGTACCCGTCCGGCGGTGACTCGGGCGGAACGACGTACGCGGACCTCAACTTCACCTCGGCACGTTCGGTGACCTACAACAACTGGGTCATCAACGACACCTGCCCGGGTGACGGCTACCGGGTCATCGCCCGGGCGCGCGCCCTCCTCCGGGACGGCACGTGGGCCAACGGCGTTTGGCACGAGGACGACGGCACCTGCGAAAGCGCCCCGTGGGGTCCGTACGACGGCAAGGAGCTGAACACCACCCGTGACATCATGAAGGCCGGCCTGCAGGTCTGCGTCGATCTCGGATCCTCGCTCAAGTGCGACGCGGACTTCCGGGACAACCCCCACACCTCGTAGCCGGCGAGCCGGATCTCGCAGGCTCTCGCTTGAGGAACACGAGCGGCTCAGAAGCCGTCCGGAGGCAACCTCCGGACGGCTTCGCCGATTCTCCGGGAAACCGTCAGCCACCGCCGTGGACGTTCCTGGTCACGGCCCTAGCCATGCTCCTCATCCGTGTCCTGACGACCGCGCCTTCTCGGCCGTACCAGCCCGGCGACGCCCGCTCCGGGGCCCTTGGCGGTGCCGAAGACGCCCTTCGCGGCGGTTCAATACCTGCGGTTCGTCCGGGATCCAGTCGCCGTCGCGGTCCAGCCCTCGCCCGTACGCTGACCAGTACCCAGATCGCCGTGTTTCTCGCCATCTCAGCCCGACGGGCAGCCTTCCCGCTCGCTCACGCCGCCTCCGGTGTGTTCGCGGTGCAGGAACACCGCAGCCAGTTCGGGTTGAAGGACAACACCTGGCGCAGCCAACGTGTGCTGCACGCCTACGGCCTGGTGAACCTGTCCATGACACGGAGCGCAACGCTCAGAGCGGCAGGATCACCGACTACGGCACCCGCTGGAAAAGCACGAGGTAATGGCCTCCCGGTAGTTTCCGGACCAAGAACAACGCGCCGAACTGCAGCAGGAGCCGACCTACCAGCAGCAGTGCCCGCCGGTGGGCCTGGACGAGATCCTCGACCTGGTGGCACTCGGTCGGCTCGTCACCGTCGTCGGCTCGTCCGTCGCCGACCGCCTCGTACCCGACGTGGTCGCTGTTGCGGTGTCGGACCTGCCGGCCACGACGCTGGCCCTCGGCTGGCCCCGGCAGACGTCGCGGCCGGAGGTCACCTCCTTCGCCCGGACCGCGCAGCGCCTGGCGGACGGCCGGCCGGAGCCGGCGGACCCGGCCGCCTGATCCGGCAATTCGCTCAGGCCTCGGCGTCCAGAAACTCGTCGACCATCGGGGCCAGCCACTCGGCCCGCTGCGGCAGCGAGGTGTGGGTGGTGCCCGGCAGGACCGCCAGCCGGCACCGCGGCAGACCGGTCAGGTCACCCGGGACCCCGCCGCCGAGCAGCGTGAACATCTGCACCGCGTGCGCCGGCCGGATGATGTCCGAGTCGCCCAGCACCAGCAGCACGGGCGCGGCGACCGCCCGGATCTGGTCGGCCGACCACTGCGGCAGGTCGCTGTCGAGCCGCTTGACCTTGGCCACCAGGGTGGCGAAGCCGGCCGGGTCCGGGGCGGTGCGCAGGTACTCCTCGTGGAACTCCGAGCCGTGCAGGTGTTCCGGCCGCAGGTCCTGGATGCCGTCGAGCAGGCCCGGATACATGCCGTCCAGGGTGAAGCACACCGAGGCCAGCACGAGCCGGCCGACCCGGTCGGCGTGGTCGGTGCCCAGCCGCAGCGCCGTCGCCGCGCCCATGCTCCAGCCGAACACGTCGGCCCGGGCGATGCCGAGGTGGTCGAGCAGGGCCACCACGTCGGCGGCGAAGTCCTCCACGGTCAGGTCACGATCGATGTCGGCGGTGCGCCCGTGCGCCTGCAACTCCACCGCGATCACCCGGCGGCTCTTGGCCAGGATCGGCAGGATCGCGCCGAAGGACGTGCCGATCCCGGACAGCGCCCCGTGGATCAGGACGACCGGCCGGCCGGCGTCGCTGCCGTGCTCCTCGTAGTACATGTCCAGGCCGTTGACCGGTGCGTAGCTCATGAGCGTGGTCCTCTCTGCGATCGGCTGACACCCACACCGTGCGCGCTGCCGCTTACGGTCCACTTCCGGCCGGCTTACGGCTTGTAGGGTGGCCGGCATGCGGTTCGGTGTCCTGGGCCCGCTCGCCGTCACCACCGACGCCGGCGAGCCGGTGACCGTGCCCGGTGTGAAGGTCCGCGCGCTCCTGGCCGACCTGCTGGCCAACCGCAACCAGGTCGTCTCCGCCGACCGGCTCATCGACGACCTCTGGGGCGACGACCCGCCGGCCAACCCGGCCGGCGCGCTGCAGGTCCGGGTCTCCCAGCTGCGCAAGGCCCTCGGCGCGGCCGAACCGGGCGCCCGCGACCTGGTCGAGTCCCGCCCGCCCGGCTACCTGCTGCGCGCGGTCACCGACGCCGACCGCTTCGCCGACCTGGCCACCGCCGGGGACGCCGACCGGTTGACCGAGGCGCTCGGGCTGTGGCGCGGCGAGCCGTACGCGGACTTCGCCGACTCCGGGTACGTCCGCGCCGAGTCGATCCGCCTGACCGAGCAGCGGCTCGCCGTGCACGAACGCCTCGCCGAGGCCCGCCTGGCCCGCGGCGAACACGACCTGGTCGCCGCGGACCTGGCCGACCTGGTCGCCCGGCATCCGCTGCGGGAGGGCCTGCGCGCCCTGCACCTGCGCGCCCTGTACGCCGCCGGCCGGCAGAGCGAGGCCCTGGACAGCTACGCCGACCTGCGCGACCGGCTCGCCGAGGAGCTCGGCCTCGACCCCGGTCCGGAGCTGGTCGCCCTGCACCGGCGGATCCTGGCCCAGGACGCCGGCCTGAGCGGGCCACCGCGCGCGGCCCGCATCCGCAACAGCCTCCCCGCCCGCCTCGACGAGCTGGTCGGCCGGGCCGAGGCCCTGACCGAGCTGCGGGCGCTGATCCCGCGGCGGCGACTGGTCACGCTCACCGGGCCGGGCGGGGTCGGCAAGACCCGGCTGGCCACCGAGGCCGCCCGCGAGCAGTCCCACCCCGACGGCGTCCACCTGGTCGAACTGGCCGCGCTGCCGCCCGGCGACGCCGGCGTCGCCGACCGGGTGCTGGCCACCCTGGACGTCCACGAGGCGGCCGGCGCTAGCGTCGCGGCCACCGACCGGCTGCTCGCCGCGCTGCGGCACCGGCGGCTGCTGCTCGTGCTGGACAACTGCGAGCACGTCATCGCGCCCGCCGCCGACCTGGTGGCCCGGCTGCTGCGGGACGCCGCCGGGGTCACCGTGCTGGCGACCAGCCGGGAGGCGCTCGGGCTCACCGGCGAGCTGGTGTGGGAGGTGCCGCCGCTGGCCGTACCGGAGCACGACCGTGATCCGGACGCGGTCCGCCGCTCCGCCGCGGCCCGGCTCTTCACCGCCCGCGCCGCCGCCCAGCAGCGCGGCTTCCGCCTGGACGACCGGACCGCGCCGGCCGTCGCGCAGCTCTGCCGCCGCCTGGACGGCCTGCCGCTGGCCCTGGAGCTGGCCGCGACCCGGGTCCGCGCGCTGGGCGTCACCGGCGTGGTGCAGCGCCTCGACGACCGGTTCGCCCTGCTCGCCACCGAGCAGCGGGACATGCCGCCCCGGCAGCGCACCCTCGCCGCCGTGATCGGCTGGAGCTGGGACCTCCTCGACGACGCCGACCGCCAGGTGCTGGCCCGGCTCGCGGTGTTCAGCGACGGCGCCACCCTCGACGCCGCCGAGGCGGTCTGCGCCGCCGACCTGGACGTGCTGGCCCGCCTGGTCGACCGGTCCCTGCTGGTCATGGACGACACCGCAGCCGGCCCGCGGTACCGGCTGCTCGAGTCGGTCGCCGCGTTCTGCCTCGACCGCCTCGCCGACCCGGCCGCGGTCCGGGCCCGGCACGCCGCGTACTTCACCGACCTGGCCGAACGCGCCGACCCCGAGCTGCGCGGTCCCCGCCAGGCCGAGTGGCTGGCCCGGCTGGACGCCGAGGACGCCAACCTGCGGTCGGCGCTCGCCCACGGCGGCGGGCTGCGGCTGGCCACCGCCCTGAGCTGGTACTGGTTCCTGCGCGGCCGGTTCACCGAGGCCCACCGGGCGTTGGCGCTCGACGGTGACCCCACCGCACGTGCCCGGGCCGCCGCCTGGCGGGTGGGCTTCGCGCTGCTGCGCGGCGAACCGGTCGACACCGCCGACCTACACGGGTACGACGACAGCCGCGGCACCTGGTTCGTGGCCGCCGCGCTGATCGAGCGCAGCGAGGTGGCCCTGGCCACCGAGCTGCTCGCCGAAGCCGCCCGGTCCGCCGACCCGTGGACCGAGGCCGCGGTGCTGGGCAGCCGCGCCAAACTCGCCCACGCCGCCGGGGACGTGGCCGCCCTGCAACGGCACGGCACCCGCTGCGCGGAGCTCTTCGCCGAGCTGGGTGACCGCTGGGGCCGGCTGCAGGCCACCGACTGGGTGGGTGGCCTGGCCGAACTGACCGGGGAGTACGACCGCGCCGCCGCCCTGCACCGGGCGGGCCTGAGCTGGGCGCAGGAGCTGTCGCTCTGGCCCGAGGTGGGCAGCAAGCTGTCCTGGCTGGCCTGGCTCGCGGTGCAGACCCGCGACTACGCGCAGGCCCGGGAACTGGGGGAGCGGGCCTACCAGCTGGCCGTCGAGCAGGACTCGCCGGGCGCCCTGGTCTTCGCCGAGCTGGGCCTCGGCTTCGCCGCCCGCCGCGACGGCAAGCTCGACGTGGCCGTCGGCCACCTTGAGCACCTGGTGGAGCTGGCCCACCGCGACGCCCGGCCGGCGCTGTACCTGCCGATGGTGCTGACCGAGCTGGGATACGCCGCCGAGCAGGGCGGCGATCCGGCGACCGGACTGGCCCGGCACGTCGAGGCGTTCGACGCGGCGCAGGCGATGGGTGCCCCCCGCGACGCGGTCGGCGCCCTCGAAGGCATCGCCTCGGCCGCCGCCCGGTCGGAGCCGGAGGTGGCCGCCCGGCTGCTCGGCGCGGCGGCCGCCGCTCGGCTCGCCGCGGGGTTCGCCGCCGCGCCCGCCGAGCGCGACGACCTGGAGCGGACCGGCGAACGGCTGCTCGCCGCGCTCGGTCGGGAGCGGTTCGAGGCACTGGTCGCCGCCGGGCACGACCTGAGCCCGGACGAGGCCCGAGCCCTGGTCTGATCCGCCGTCCCGGCCGGTGCTCGCCGGTCAGCCGTCCCTTTCCCCCTCGAGCCAGCCGCGCACGCCGGCCAACGCCTCAGGGCCGGAGTCCGCGTCGACGTCGCGAGCGAGATCGGCGATCGTGACCGCGGCGAGGGCCTGATGCCAGGCCTGCTCGGCCGCGGCCATGGCGCGGGCGATCGCGCACGGTGTGGTGCAGGCGTCGGCCGGGGCCGCCAACGGGCCGCGCTGGCGAATCTCCGTGCAGGCGAAGGCGGGGCCCGCGCCGTCGACCGCCCGCACCACGTCGAGCACGGTGATGCTCTCCGGCGCGCGGGTCAGCGCGTAGCCCCCGGACTTGCCCTGAACGGAGTGGATGAGCCCGGCGCGGGACAGGGACTGGAGCTGCTTGGCGAGGTAGCTGCCGGAGACGTCGTGCAGTTGCGCCAGTTTGGCCGCCGGGACGGGTCTGCTGCTGGTAGTCAGGACCACACAGCAGTGCAGCGCCCATTCGACCCCGCCGGACATTTTCATCGGTCCACCCTAGCCACACCCCCGGAACCCGGTCATCTTCTGTCCGAGTATATTCCCGGACAGAAGATGTCCGAGTTTCGGCTGCGGTGCGGCGAACCGGACCAGCTGCCAAGGAGCTTGCTCCAGGGAAAGGTGTGAACATGAAGATCGCCGTGATCGGCGGGACCGGGCTCATCGGGTCGCAGGTCGTCAAGCTCCTGCAGGAGGCCGGGCACGAGGCGGTGCCGCACTCGCTGTCCACCGGCGTGGACCTCCTCAGCGGGCAGGGCCTGCCCGAGGCGCTGCAGGGCGCCCAGGTCGTCGTCAACCTGACCAACTCGCCGACCTTCGACGAGGCCTCGTCCGACTTCTTCCGCACGAGCATGGACAACCTCCTGGCCGCCGCGCAGCGCGCGGGAGTCGGCCACGCGGTGATCCTCTCCATCGTCGGCGTCGACCAGGTTCCCGACCTGGCCTATTACCGCGCCAAGGTCCTCCAGGAGGACGTCCTCAAGGCCGGCCGCCTGCCGTACTCGATCGTCCGCGCCACCCAGTTCTTCGAGTTCATGGACGCGGTCCTGTCCTGGACCGCCGACGAGAACACCGTCCGCCTGCCCCGCACCCCCGTACAGCCGATGGCCGCGACCGATGTCGCCCGGGCCGTCGCCGACGTCAGCGCGGGCAGCCCCCTTCAGGGCATCCGGGACGTCGCCGGCCCGGACGTCTTCCCGCTCGACGAACTGGGCAGGATCACCCTCGCCGCCCGCGGCGACCAGCGCACCGTCACCACCGACGACAGCGCCGGCATGTTCGCCGCCGTGCCCGGCGACGCCCTCATCGCCAAGGACGGCGCCGTCATCGCCCCCACCGCCTACCGCGAGTGGCTCGGACGCCAGGAGCGCTGAGCGGACTGACCCCGTGGTACCGGCCGGTCCGCACGGCGCGATCGATCGCGCCGTGCGGACCGACTCGTGCCCGCAGCACCTGGCGGCCCGGCGCTAGGGTGCGGCGACCGCGGCGCGGGACCGGTCGGCGGCGATCCGCACCGCCAGGCCGGCCAGCACGGCGCCCATCACGTAACGCTGCGCCCGCGCCCACGCCGGACGGCGGGTCAGCAACGCCGACACCGACCCGGCCGTCAGCACGATCAACGCGTTGACGGTCAGCGCGATCGCGATCTGGGTCAGCCCGAGCAGCAGGCTCTGCACCGCCACGTGACCGCGCGCCGGGTCGACGAACTGCGGCAGCAGGGAGACGTACAGGATGGCGATCTTCGGGTTGAGCAGGTTGGTGACCAGGCCCATGGCGAACAGCCGCCGCGGTCGATCCGGCGGCAGCGGCGCCGGGGTGAACGCCGAGCGCCCACCCGGACGCACCGTCCGCCAGGCCAACCAGAGCAGGTACGCCGCGCCGGCCAGCTTCACCGCCGTGTACAGCGGCGGTACCAGCACGAACACGGCGGTGATCCCGGCGACCGCCGCCGCCAGGTAGACCAGGAACCCGACGGCCACGCCGAGCAGGGAGACCAGCCCGGCGCGCCGGCCCTGGGTCACCGACCGGGACACCAGGTAGACCATGTTCGGTCCGGGAGTGAGCACCAGACCCAACGCCAGCAGGGCGATTCCCGCCACCGCACCGAACGTGACCATCGACGCCCCCGTCTTCGCCGTTTCCTCGCGACCCTACGCCCGGCCGTCGCCCCCGGGCGCGCGCGAACCGGCTTAGTAGGGGTGTCGGGACGCGCGGTCACGCGCGAGACTGCTCAGGTGTCCACGACCCTGCAGGCCCCGGCGACCGTGTCCGCCCCCGAACTCATGCTGCGCTGCTGGCGCGACGACGACGTGGACGTGCTGTTGGAGACGTACCGTGATCCGGTCCTGCGGGCGCGGACCCGCGACCCGTTGGTCACCGCCGCCGACGCCCGGCGGTGGGTGGCGCGCAACCGGCAGGGCTGGGCGGCGGGCCGCCGCTTCAGCTTCGCCGTCTGCGAGCCCGAGCCGGCGACGGGGGAGCATCGGGTCGTGGCCTGCGTCCTGCTCAAGGACGTGGTGCCCGGTCGCGCCTACGCCGAGGTGGGCTACTGGACGGCGGCGTCGGCACGGGGACGCGGGGTGGCGTCCCGCGCTCTGGAGGCGGTCACCGGGTGGGCGTTCACCCGGTTCGCGGCCAGCGGGCTGACCCGCCTGGAACTGCTGCACCAGATCGACAACCCGGCCTCCTGCCGGGTGGCGGAGAAGACCGGGTACGCGTTCGTCGAGGTGCTGCCCGCCCGTCCGCCGTTCCCGCTCGCCGGGCACCGGCACGTCCGCCAGCGCGGTTGAGACGCGGCGCCGGATCGGGTCACGACGCCGGTGGTGTCGCTCACACCGATGGTCGTGCTGCAGCGGCCGGCCCGAGCAGGCGCAGTAGCAGCCTCGGTTCACCCGGCCAGGCGGCGAGCAGCACCTCGCGGGGCACCTGCCGGCCGGCGTAGCGCAGCGCCAGGGCGACCACCACGATGTCGTCGAGCGGCCCGATGACCGGCAGGAACTCCGGGATCAGGTCGATCGGGCTGGCCAGCCACAGCCCGGCGACGAGCATGGCCACCTTCGCCCGGCGCGGCACCCGCGGGTCGGCGCGTAGCCGGCGCACCGCGGTCAGACAGTCCGGGATGAACGCCGCCAGGTCGCGCAGGATGCCCGGCGGCAGCCGCCGGGCCAGCAGCACCAGCAACGCCCAGCTGGCCACCAGGCAGGTCATCGCCACCGCGAGGCCGATCAGCCAGTCCCGCACGGTGTCCTCCTCCCGGTCCTGCCCGGCAAGGTACGCCGCCCCCGTCGCCCTTGCCGGCGGGGAATGCCGGGCCGGCCGCAGGCGCTGAACCCTGCCGGTGTGCCGGTTACGGTGAATGCGGGGGAGGTGCCAGCGGTGAGCAACGCGTGGGAAGCGGCGGTCGAGGCGCAGATCCGCTCCGCCCAGGAGCGCGGCGAGTTCGACAACCTGCCCGGTATGGGTAAGCCGATCCCGGGCCGGGACGCGCCGTACGACGAGTCCTGGTGGATCAAGAGTTTCCTGGAGCGCGAGGCGCTCCCCTCCGAGCTGCTGCTGCCCACCCCGCTGCAACTGCGCCGCCGGGTCGAACGGGTGCCGGCGGAGGTGCGTGACCTGCCGACGGAGGAGTCCGTGCGGACGTACGTCGGCGCGCTGAACGCCGAGATCATGGCGTGGCTGCGTACCCCGACCGGTCCTCGCGTCGTGGTGCGGCCGGTCAACGTCGAGGACGTGGTCCGCCGGTGGCGCGCGGACCGGGAGCGGGCGGCGGCGGAGCGGGTCGCCGCGACGGCGCAGCAGGCGCCGGCGGCGCCGAGGTCCCGGCCGCGCCGCCGCTGGCGCCTGTGGTGGCGCCGCCGCTGACCTCGTACGCGTGCTCCGGTTGAGTTGCCGCTGCGGTTGCGGGACCTGCTGGAGGTCCCGGAGGGCAAGAAGGTCTCCGAGCTGGAGCGGCTGCGCACGGCGCCGCGCAGCGATTCGGGCCTGGCCATGTCGAAGGCGCTGGCCCGGGTGAGTGAAGTGCTGGGGATCGGCGCCGGCGCGGCGCAGGTACAGGCGGTGCCGGTCAACCGGGTCGCCGCGCTGGCCAGATACGGCTGGGCGGGTAAGGCACCGGCGCAGAGGGCGTTATCACGCTGCCCGGCGAGATCGGTCAGTTCGCCGGGATCGGCCAGAGGTCCAGCTCCACGTCCGCCCGCCAGCCGATCTCGATGGCCAGCAGGCGTCGTAAGGTCTTGCCCTCCTCGGCATACACTGCGGCGTCCTCGGTTGACTGCCAGCCCGTGTCGTAGTGGAAGTGTTCCTCGAAGTGCTCCTGCCATGCCTGGAGACGACGGGTCAGGGCTGGGGAGATGTCGAAGGCCGACGGATCCACAGCACCCTGTGCGTCCCACAGCGGCCAGCCGGCGCCGTAGTCGCTCATCAACCGCAAATGCCGACGATTCGTCATCCTCTCATGCTATGAGACCGCCGCCCGCACACCGCTGGCGCAACCACCCCGGCTGGTGTCACCACGCGCAGCGCCCGCTGCCGATCCGCTGAACTTCTGAATGCGAGTTATCAGGTCCCCGTTCGATGGCTGTGAATAGGCATTGATATTCCGGCCAGAAAATATCTCTCTCGGCCGCAGTGAACGTATATGTGAGAACGCACAACAAGATCCTTCTCACCGCTAACCGCTGTACCGCTCTTCCTTAACCCCGTGCTCGGGCGAGCCGGCCGTCACCGGGTCTCGGGGCGTCGCGTCGCCGCCACGGGCCGGCGGACCACCGTCGTCGTCGTCACCTCAGGAAGGCTGCAGTGGCCGTCACGAACCGGTCGGCGTCGTGGAGCCAGGGGAAGTGCCCGGCTCCGGGCTGGACGACCGCCTGGGCGTTGGGGAAGATGCCGGCGAACTCAGCCAGCGTGCGGGGCGGAGGATTCAGGTCGCCCTCCCCACCCAGCAGCAGGACCGGCGAGGCGAACCGGGCGAACGCCGCGCGCGTGGCCTCCGGGTCGAAGGCCCCCTCGCCACCGAACACGGCGGCGGCCTCGTCGTTGCGCTGCGCCTCCTGCGCCGCATGGTGGGCCTGCGCCGTGTCGTCCCAGCGGCCGTAGAAGAACGGGGCGATCGCCTGGAACGACTCCGCGGTCGCCCGGTCCGCGGCGACCGCTTCCAGCGCGGCGTATGCGGCCGGGAACCATGGCTCGTCCCGGCGCAGCCGCGCGGTCTCCAGCCGCAGCTCGCCCGGGATCGCGATGCCGACGGCCATGACGCTCGGCGTGACCAGCACGAGCCTGCCGACGCGTTCCGGATGCCGGCCGACGTACAGCGCGGCCAGGTTCGCGCCGGCGGAGTGCGCGAGCAGGTCCATCCGGTCCAGGCCCAGGTGCTCGCGCAGGGCTTCCACGTCGTCGACGAGTCGGTCGCAGCGGTAGGAGGCGACGTCCTGCGGGGTCGCCGACTCGCCGGTTCCCCTGACGTCCAGCATGATCAACTGCCGGTGCGTCGACAGGCCACCGAGGTCACCGAGGTACTCGGAGGCCCGCATCGGTCCGCCGGGAATGCAGATCAGCGGGGGACCGTCTCCGAACACGTGGTAGGCGAGTTCGGTCCCGTCGGGTGCGGAGAAGGTCGACATGGGGCGACACTGCCAGCGGGGTGCGGGCGGAGCAACCCGATTCTCCGCTGGCGGCCTCATGCTCGGGTCGCTGTCCCGATCCGGGTCCGACCGGGCCTCGCAGCGGTCGACCGGCCAAGGTCCCGTAAAGAATCTTTGGCACAGCGTCGGATTCGGGGCGAGTCGTTCGTGGAACAGGTGGGAGGCGGCCGGAGGAGGCCGCCGGGACGAGGGAGTGATGGGATGACGCGGTACTTGATCTCGTTCGATGACGGCGCGATGGACCACATCCCCGGCGAGGAGATCCCCGACGTGGCCAAGGCCTCGCACGCGGTTGTCCAGGAGGCCGTGAACGCCGGCGTGTGGGTATTCGGTGCCGGACTGGAAAGGCAGCGGGCGAGCGTCCTGACCACCGACGGGATGGTCACCGACGGCCCTTACCCGGAGACCAAGGAGGTCATTGGCGGGTTCGTGGTCGTCGACGTGGCCTCGCGCGAAGAGGCGCTGGCGTGGGCTGCCAAGTTCGCCGTCGCCTGCCGCTGCGCGCAAGAGGTCCGGCAGCTCATGCCCGACCCCGAACTGGACGCGATGCTCCGCCAAGCTGACAGGCGATCGTGACATCCCGACGACGTCTGATCGAGGCAGACCAGCCACCTTGCAGACTCTCGCGGGCAGTCAGCCCACAAGTCTGAAATTGTCCGCCCAAGCGGGTAAGGCTCAAGCCGTTCATGCCCCACGGTCAGCGATGGAGGATCTCGACCTGGATCGCACCGCCGAGCACACCGGCGGGACAGATCGCCACCAGGGCTGTCAACACGGCAAGGACGACCCTGGGCCCACGCTCCACATCCGGGTTGAGACGGTAGACCGCCGTCGCCATGAGCAGCAGTCCGGGAAGCATCATCAGGAAGGAGCGTCCACCCTCAGCGGCGCTGGTCGCCCCGACCATAAGCACGAACGCGATCGCGAGCAACCACAGGTCGCCGGGGCGAGGGGGCGCGACCTTCAGGTCCGTGACTCTGATCTTGAGTGCGTCGGCGAGCTCGCCGCGAGTTCGGGCGGCTTGGACGGCGACCGTCACGCCCGCCGTCTCGTCGAGCGTCATCTCGCCTGCGGCGACTCGTGCGGCGAGCGTCGCCAGGACGTGCTGCTTATCCCGTTCGGTGATCAACCTTTGAGCGATCTGAGCGGCGCGCCTGGCATCCTCGACGACCGCGGGTTCGCACGCGTCGGCGTCGAAATACGACATCTGCCGTGCCCTCACGAACACGAGGTCGCCCGCCTGCAGGGGCAACGGCCTTGACACGGTCCAGGAGAGTCGCCCAGACCCACCGAGCGGCTCAAGAGTGATCTGCGACTGGCCGCCTTCGATCGTGACGCCCTCGACCACGTGCGTCTTCCATCGGCGGTCGCGCACATCGCTCGGGCGCTGGGTGACACTGAAGTCACGGACGCTGGGCGCCTGACGATTACCGACTGCTGTCACCTGCCGCGTGGGGTTGTCAGTGCACGGATGCTTGGGCCACGGCGGTCCCAGGTCATCGAAGAAGACGCGGCTGCCGTGCTCATTGGCGTAGAAGTAGACCGCCGCGCCACAGGTCGGGCAGCGGGCATTCGGGCTGATCCACCCCACCGCGCTGCTGGACGCGCCTTCGCGGCTTCGCGGTGGCGTCGCTGACGCCGTGGAAGATGATCTCGCATAGGTCCACCGAGGTGCGGAGGACCTGGCAGACGAGCGGGTCACCTTGTGGGTGGTCACCCAGTGCCGGGTGCCGCCCGAACTTGTTCGCCAATGCCCGCGACGTCGGTACGTCTTCACCAAACCACCACTAGGCGCCGCGTCAGCATCGCAGAAGGATAGCCACCGTCGCCGTCAGGAAGGTGCGCAGGTGATCAGCCGCCTTCCTCTCGCTGATGAAGCCATTGGCGCACCGCTGTGAGGTCGACGTCGCTCAGCCCAGGTATGGATCGACGTGGCGTAGCAGTGCTGGTTGTGGGTGTTGTGCCGCGATCCACCGTCGGTCGGCGTCGGTGGCTCCGTCGTCGAGCCAAACGTACGAAAGTCCTGCCGCCCATCGCGCAGGGGTGCGGTCTTCCAGTGGCGGCCACGCGGTGGTTCACCGTCGGCGTCGGGCCAGTCGACGACGGGACCGCCCGTAGTTTCCAGACCAAG
>NZ_JBAKHM010000040.1:0-31886 GCF_036902725.1 Micromonospora psammae
GGCCGTGCGGAGGCCCCTCGGGGCCGGGCGTCGGCCGGGCCGCGCGGCCGGCCTCCGGCCCCGGTCCGCCGGGGGCGGGACGAGCGGCCGCGTCGGGCCGCGCGCCACCCCCGGGACGAGCGACACCCGACGGCGGACCATCGGAACGGGGACCACCGGGACGCGCCACACCCGACGGCGGACCGTCCGGACGAGGACCACCAGGAGCGACGGCCGACGGCGGACCATCGGGACGAGGGGCACCCGGACGCGCCACACCCGACGGCGGACCATCGGGACGAGGAGCACCCGGACGCGCCACACCCGACGGCGGACCATCGGGACGGGGACCACCCGGACGCGCCACACCCGACGGCGGACCATCGGGACGAGGAGCACCCGGACGCGCCACACCCGACGGCGGACCATCGGGACGGGGACCACCCGGACGCGCCACACCCGACGGCGGACCATCGGGACGAGGAGCACCCGGACGCGCCACACCCGACGGCGGACCATCGGGACGGGGACCACCCGGACGCGCCACGCCCGACGGCGGACCATCGGAACGAGGACCACCCGGACGCGCCACACCCGACGGCGGACCATCGGGACGAGGTGTGGCACCGGGACGCGCGACACCGGGCGGCGGCGCGGCGGCGGGCGGGCCCGCCGCACCGGGCCGGAACCCGCCGGGCGGGGTGGCCGGGCCGGGCGCCGGACGGGCCGGTTCGCCGTCCGGGCCGAGCTCGCCGCGCTGCTGCTTGGCGCTGCGCAGGTCGTCGATCCAGCCGAACTCCTCGCCGACCGGCTCCTGCGGGGTCTCCTCGCTCCGGCCCCGGCCCCAGCGCCGCCCCTTGGCGCGAGGGTCGCGCCCCTCGTCGGGACCGTCCTGCGGTCGCTCCCCACCACGCGATGTCACTGCTGACCCTCCTCGGCGGCATCGATGCCGCCCTCATCCGCCCCACCGGTGTGCCCCGTGCCCGACGGGTGACGGCCGTTCACCGCCGGCGCCGGCCCGTCCGGCCGTGACGCCGGGGCGGACAGCCCCCGGACGATCCGGCGCAGCAGGGGCAGCCGGGCGGCCACCGACCGCTCGGCACCGTGCCCGCTGGGCCGGTAGTAGTCGGTCCCGACGAGGTCGTCGGGAGCGTACTGCTGAGTGACCACCCCGCGCTGGTCGTCGTGCGGGTAGCGGTAGCCGGTGCCGTGCCCCAGGCCGCGGGCGCCGGCGTAGTGGGCGTCCCGCAGCCCGCGCGGCACCGACCCGCCCCGGCCGGCCCGGACGTCGGCGATCGCCGCGCCGATCGCGCTGGTGGCCGAGTTCGACTTGGGTGCGGTGGCCAGGTGGATCACGGCCTGGGCGAGGTTGAGCTGGGCCTCGGGCAGGCCGACGTACTCGACGGCGTGCGCGGCGGCGGTGGCCACGCTCAGCGCCGTCGGGTCGGCCATGCCGACGTCCTCGCTCGCGAAGATCACCAGTCGGCGGGCGATGAACCGGGCATCCTCACCGGCGACCAGCATCCGGGCCAGCCAGTGCAGCGCGGCGTCCACGTCCGAGCCCCGCATGCTCTTGATGAAGGCGCTGGTCACGTCGTAGTGGGCGTCGCCGTCCCGGTCGTAGCGGACCGCCGCCACGTCCACCGCCTGCTCGGCCGTGGCCAGGTCGATCCGGCCGGTGCCGACCGCCACGGCGGAGGCCGCCGCGGCCTCCAGCGCGGTCAGCGCCTTGCGGACGTCGCCGCCGGCGAGGCGTACGAGATGGTCCTCGGCGTCGGTCTCCAGGGTGAGCGCGCTACCCAGGCCGCGCTGGTCGGTGACCGCGCGGCGCAGCAGGCCGCGCACGGCCGCGTCGTCCAACGGCTGGAGGGTGAGCAGCACGCACCGCGACAACAGCGGCGAGATGACCGAGAAGTACGGGTTCTCGGTGGTCGCGGCGAGCAGGGTGACCGTGCGGTCCTCGACGGCGGCGAGCAGCGAATCCTGCTGGGTCTTGCTGAACCGGTGCACCTCGTCGATGAAGAGCACCGTCTGCGGCCCGCCGGCGCGGCGCTGCCGGCGAGCGGTGTCGATCACCGCCCGGACGTCCTTGACCCCGGCGTTGAGGGCCGACATGGCGACGAACCGGCGGTCGGTGGCCCGGGCCACCAGGTGCGCGATGGTGGTCTTGCCGCTGCCCGGCGGCCCCCAGAGGATGACCGACAGCGGGGCCCCGCCACCGACCAGTTGACGCAGCGGCGCACCGGGCGCGAGCAGGTGGTCCTGGCCGACCAGCTCGTCGATGCTCGCCGGGCGCATTCGGACGGGCAGGGGCGAATCGTCGCCGACCGCCGTGAAGCCGTCCACGCCACCGGGGCCCGCGGTGGCGCTGGGCGCCGCGGCGGGTTCGCCGAGGGAGAAGAGGGCGTCGGAATCCATCACGAAGACAGTACCGGGCCCGGTCCGCAGCGCCGGAATCGCGCCGCGGCCGGACCCACTGTGATCCGTTGCGGTCAGCCGCGACCGGGGCGACGACCCCGGTACCAGCGGCCTCCGCCACCGCCGCCCCCGCCGCGCGGGCCGCGGCCGACGCCGGCCAGGTAGAGGGAGAGCAGCAGCAGGCCGATGAGGACGAGGGTGTTCCAGTTGAACAGGTCCGGCGCCCCGAAGTTGGTGTCGAGCAGGTCGATCAGGAGCGCGAAGCCGAACACGATGGCCGCGAGTATGGCGAGCATGTCGTTCCTCCGGTGGGGGTTCCCAGTAGGTCGGCGCGGGATGTACCCAATCGGTCGACTCGTCAATCTCCACCGTGGACTGGGCCCGGCGCGCCGTCGCGGTCTACCCTGGCCGGGTGATCATGGCCGACCAGGAGTTGACCGGCCGGACGGCCCTGCTCGCCGCCACCGACCAGCATCCGTACGTGCGACACATGCTCCGGCCCGGTGAACAGCCGCGCGGCTGGCGGCGCGACGGGGCGGTGGCCTGGCTGCTGCCGCCCGGGTCGGGCCCGGCGGCGGGTGGCGCGATCGGGGCGGCGGCGCCGGCGCTGGACGTCTTCGCCGACCTCGCCGCCGCCGGGGTGGTCGGCCCCGGGCAGTGGCTGAACCTGCCCCGGACCAGCCCGGAGAGGCTCGCCGCCCGGCTGACCGTGGCCCGTCACGACGACTGGGACTTTCTCTGGACCAGCACCGTGGGGCCCCGCCGGCCGGAAGAGGACCGGGTGGTACGCCTCGACGAGACCGACCACCCGGCCCTGGGCGCGTTGATCGACGCGGCCTTCCCCACCAGCACCTCCCGCCCCGGCGACCCGGGAATCGTCGCCTGGTACGGCATCCGCGACGGCGACCGGCTCGTGGCCTGCGGCGCGGACCGCAGTCGCGGGGACGTCGGCTTCCTGGCCGGGCTGACCGTGGCGCCCGACCGGCGGGGCCGGGGTCTCGGCGCCGCCCTGACCGTCGGGATGACCCGGGCGCTGGCCGCCCGGTACGACCACGTCGCGCTCGGCGTCTACACCCACAACGAGGGGGCGGCCCGGCTCTACCGGCGGCTCGGCTTCACCGGCGCCAGCGCCCGCAGCGCGGTGCGCGTGGCCTGAGCGCCGGCCGATGTCCCGGCCCGGCCGGTGGCGGACGCGTCACGGGCCCGGTCCATGGCGGAGCCGCCCGACCCGGGGCGGCCGGCGCGCCGCTCGATCAACGGCCCGACGCCGCCTCGGCGACGCCCGGGCCGGCTCCGGGAGCGGTGGCCGGTGCGGCCCGGTCGGGGTCGGTGACCACATCGGAATCGCTCGGTCCGTCGACCGCTGCCGCGCCCCGCCCGGCCCGCCAGGCCGGCAGGTAGAGCGGGGCGGCCGCGGCCAGCACCGCCGCGCCCACCAGCATCGCCGTGGTGACGCTGCTGGTGTCGGCGAGCGCGGTGAGCAGCACCGCGCCGAGGGCGAAGCCCGGCTGCCCCATCATCGAGTTCAGCGAGAGCACGCTGGTCCGGTACGGCCCCTCGACCTGGCGGTGCAGCAGGCCGGCGTGCAGCGGGTTGGCCGCGCCGTGCACGGTGTAGCAGGCCAGGTAGGCGACCAGCACCCCGACCGGCCCGGCGAGCAGCCCCATCCCGATCACGGTCGCGGCCTGCACGAGGAGCATCAGCGCGGCGCCCGGCGCGGCGCCCAGCCGGCGCAGCAGCAGCGGGGTCAGCGCCGCGCCCGCCGCCGAGGCGAGCCAGGCCGCCGAGTTGGCCGGCCCGAGCAGCGTCGCCGCCCGCTCGGCGCCGCCGACCACCTCGCCGAGGCGGACCGGGAGCAGCGACTCGAAGGTGACCATGCCGAAGCTCCAGAACAGCTCGACGGCGACCAGGGCGAGCAGCACCCGGGACCGGCGCAGCAGGCCGATCGCCTGGCCCACCATCCGGGGCGCCTCGACGACGGAGGCGCGCAGCGCGCCCGCGCCCCGCGCCGGGCGGGTCTCCACCAGCAGCGTCAGCAGGGCGACCAGGCCCACCGCCTGCAGGGCGATGGCGACCAGTACGGGCAGGGTGAGCGCGCTGACCGGGCCGACCGGACCGAGGGCGACCAGGGCACTGCTGAGCAGCGCGCCGACGGCGATGGCGACGCCCGCGACGGTGCCGCCGAAGCCGAGGCCGGCCTCGTACCCGGCCTTCGGGTCGGCGGCGAGGCTGGCGTCGACGTACCAGGATTCGAGGGGGCCGCTGTCGAGCGCCCGGTAGAGGCCCTGCAGGGCCCAGACCAGGAAGAACAGCGCGAAGGAGTCGGCCACCGCGAAGAGGGAGAGGGAGAGCAGGCTCACCGCCGCGGCGACGACCAGGACCGGCTTGCGGCCGAGGGCGTCGGCCAGGCCACCGGTGGGCAGCTCCAGCGCGAGCACCACCAGCGCCTGCGCGGTGGAGACCAGGCCGATCTGGGACAGCGACAGGCCGCGCTCCTGCATCAGCAGGATCATCACGGGGATCATCAGACCGGTCGGCAGCCAGCGCAGTCCGTAGAGGGCGAGGTAGCGGAACCGGATCTGGCGTACGGACAGCGCGCTCACCGCCGACCCTCCAGCATCGGGTAACCGGCGAGGAAGACGTGCACCGGCTCGGCGCCCGGTTCGGTCGGGTCCGCCTCGTCGTGGTACCGCTCCAGCACCTGCCACACCTCGGCCTTGAGCGCCTCCATCCGGTGCGCCGGGATGGTCAGGAAGATGTCACCCATGCCGAGGGCGTCCCGCCAGGCCGGCGACCACTCGTGCTCGACGGCCAGCCAGCGCTCGGCCCGCTCGACCAGCAGGCGCACCTGGTCGCCGTGGATCCACTGGATCGCCGCCCGGGCGTCCGGGTCGTCGTCGAAGTCGGTCGGTTCCCAGTTGGTCACGTCGTGCGCGGCCTGCCACCAGCGCTGCCGACCGCTGCCCCGGTCGGGATCCTCGGCGACCAGCCCGACCTCGGCGAGTTGGCGCAGGTGGTAGCTGGTCGCGCCGGTGTTGGTGTCGAGCAGCTCGGCCAGCGCGGTGGCGGTGGCGGGCCCGTTCGTGCGCAGCGCGCCGAGCAGGCGCATCCGCAGCGGGTGTGCGAGCACCCGGACCTGTCGGTGGTCGAGCCGCACCTCACGCGGCGGCGTGGCCTTCCCGTCGCTCCCCATGAATGCACAATAGTTGTGCACACTTTCTCTGCACAATAGTTGTGCAGAGAAAGTGTGCCCGGAAGCGGGCCGGGTTCAGGCCGTGAAGAGTTCGGTGACGCCCCGCAGCCGGGTACGCAACAGCCCGGCGGCGCGCGAGGAGTCCAGCCGCACGTCGGTGGGGCGGACCAGCCCGGTCGCCGCGCTCGTGGTGGTCTTCAGGCCGGCCGGGTCCAGCCCGAACCGGCGGGCCACCAGCAGCCCGAGCCCGGCCCGGCTGATCGGCTCCGGGCCGGCCACGTTGAGCGGGCCGGCGTGGTCGCCGTCGACCAGTTCGAGGACGGCGTCGGCCAGGTCGGTGACGTCGACCGGGCAGCGGAGTTCGTCGGTGAAGAGGGTGGCCCGGCCGGCGAGGGCGTCCCGGCAGAGCTCGATCTGCTTGCTCCCCTCCCCCACGATCAACGAGGTCCGCACCAGCACGGCGGTCGGGTCGATCGCCCGCACGGCCGTCTCCGCCGCCGCCTTCGCCGCCCCGTACGGGTGGATCGGGGTGGGCGCGTCGTCGTCCAGATAGGGCGTCGAGCGCCCGGCGTGCAGCGCGTCGCTGGAGAGGTGCACCAGCCGCGCCCCCGCCTCTGCCGCCGCGTACGCGATGTGCGCCGCGCCGTCGGCGGTGACCGCCCAGTCGTCGTTGCGGTACGGGGTGCCGACCACGGCGGTCGGCCGCACCGCCGCGACCAGCCGGCGCACCGCCTCCCGGTCGGTCACGTCGAGCTGCCGGGTCGCCAGACCCGGCAGCTCCACCGGCCTGGCGTGCCAGGTCCCCGTCACCGGCCGGCCCGCCGCGACCGCGCGCCGGCAGATCTCCCCGCCCAGGAAACCACCGGCTCCCACCACGAGCAGCGTCATCGCGTCCTCCATCTCACGGCTCGGCCGACCGTCACCCGTTCCGGCGACGTAACGACCGAGAGGTCCACGCCATCATGGCGCAGACCTCTCGGTGATGGGGTCGGGTCAGACCGGGTCGGCCACCGGGGCGGCCGGGCCGGCGGTGCCGGCGTGCGCGCCCGTCGGCGCCTTGGGCTTGGCGTCGATGCCGGCCTCGGTGCGCTGCTGGACGGTGATCGGCGTCGGCGCGCCGGTCAGCGGGTCGAAGCCGCCCCGGGTCTTCGGGAAGGCGATGACCTCGCGGATCGAGTCCGCGCCGGCGAGCAGCATGCAGACCCGGTCCCAGCCGAAGGCGATGCCGCCGTGCGGCGGGGCGCCGTACTTGAACGCCTCGAGGAGGAAGCCGAACTTGTCCTGCGCCTCCTCCGCGGTGATGCCGAGCAGGTCGAAGACCCGCTTCTGCACGTCACCCCGGTGGATACGGATCGAGCCGCCGCCGATCTCGTTGCCGTTGCAGACGATGTCGTACGCGTAGGCCAGCGCCCGGTCCGGGGCCTCCTCGAAGCGGTCCACCCACTCGGCGTTCGGGGAGGTGAACGGGTGGTGCACCGCCGTCCAGCCACCCTCGTCGGTCTTCTCGAACATCGGCGCGTCGACCACCCAGCAGAACGCCCAGGCGCTCTCGTCGATCAGGCCCGCCCGCTTGGCGATCTCGATCCGCGCCGCGCCGAGCAGCTCCTGCGCCTCGCGGGTGTTGGTGCTGGCGGCGAAGAAGACCGCGTCGCCCGGCTTCGCGCCGACCGCGTCGGCGAGCCCGCCCAGGTGCTCGGCGGAGAGGTTCTTCGCCACCGGGCCGCGCGCCTCACCGGTCTCCGCGTCGAGCACCACGTACGCCAGGCCGCGCGCGCCGCGCGCCTTGGCCCAGTCCTGCCAGCCGTCCAGCTCCTTGCGGCTCTGCGCCGCGCCGCCGGGCATGACCACCGCGCCGACGTACCCGCCGGCGTCGATCGCGCCGGCGAAGACCCGGAACTCGGTGCCGCGCAGGTAGTCGGTCAGCTCGGTCAGCTCGACGCCGTAGCGCAGGTCGGGCTTGTCGGAGCCGTACCGGGCCATGGCGTCGTGCCAGGTGATCCGCGGGATCGGCCGGGAGATCTCGTGGCCGGCCAGGTCCTTCCAGAGCGTGGAGACGATCGCCTCGCCGAGGTCGATCACGTCGTCCTCGGTGACGAAGGACATCTCGATGTCGAGCTGGGTGAACTCCGGCTGCCGGTCGGCGCGGAAGTCCTCGTCGCGGTAGCAGCGGGCGATCTGGTAGTACCGCTCCATGCCGCCGACCATCAGCAGCTGCTTGAACAGCTGCGGCGACTGCGGCAGCGCGTACCAGCTGCCGGGCTGGAGCCGGACCGGGACCAGGAAGTCGCGGGCGCCCTCCGGGGTGGACCGGGTCAGCGTCGGGGTCTCGATCTCCAGGAAGTCCCGCTGGTGCAGCACGCCCCGGGCGAGCTGGTTGGCGCGCGAGCGCAGCCGCATCGCGTTGGCCGGGCCGCTGCGGCGCAGGTCCAGGTAGCGGTACTTGAGCCGGATGTCGTCGCCGGCCTCGACCTGGTCGTCGACCGGCAGCGGCAGCGGCGCCGCCTCGGAGAGCACCTCCAGCTCGGCGGCGGTCACCTCGATCTCGCCGGTGGGCAGCTCCGGGTTCTCGTTGCCCTCGGGGCGGCGGGTCACCTCGCCGGTCACCTTGACGCAGAACTCGTTGCGCAGCGCGTGCGCGTCCTCCTCGCGGAACACCACCTGGACCACGCCGGAGCCGTCGCGCAGGTCGACGAAGATGACACCGCCGTGGTCGCGCCGGCGGGCCACCCACCCGGCGAGCGTCACCGTGGTGCCGGCGTCCGTCGCGCGCAGGCTGCCGGCGTCATGGGTACGGATCACGACTTGCGTCTCCTCATCTGCGGTACATCTCTGCCCTCCGCATTCTGTCAGCACCGCCGCGCCCCGGCCGCCACCGGGCGCGGTTCACTGAAGGAAGGGCCCAGTCGGGGCCGCACGTCGAGCAGGGTCCGGTGCGCGCCGGCCCCGCTCCCGTACGGTGTGCCGGGTGCAGGCCGTACCCCGTTGGGCCCTCGTCTCCTCCGCCGCCGCCCCGGTGCTGCTGATCGGCGGCTGGACGCTCGCCGCGGACCGGCAGGCGGGCGGCTTCGACCAGGTCGCCGGCACGATCAGCGTGCTCGCGGCGCGCGACGCCGACGACCGCTGGATCATGACGTTGGCCCTGGTCGGCCTCGGTGTCTGTCACTGCGTGACCGCGGCCGGGCTGCGCCCGCTGCGCGCCGCCGGCCGGCTGACGCTGGCGCTGGGTGGGCTGGCCACGGTCGCCGTCGCGGTGTTCCCGCTGCCGGCCGAGCGCGGCTCGTCGGGCCCGCACGGGCTGGCCGCCGCCGTCGCCTTCGGCGCGCTGGCGCTCTGGCCGGCGCTCGCCGCCGGTCGCCACCGCGCGCCCGACCGCGCCGTCGGGCTCCCGCCCGCCCGGGGTACGACCGCCGCGGCGGTCCTGCTCGTCCTGGTCGGCTGGTTCGTGGTCGAGCTGGTCGTCGGGGGGCCGAGGATCGGCCTGGCCGAGCGGGTGGCCGCCGGCGCGGAGGCGCTCTGCCCGCTGCTCGTGGTGCTGACGCGTCCCCGACCCGACCAGCGGTGAGCCCGTCCTCCTGCTCCCCCGGGGAGCGGGCCTTCCGCACCCGCACAGCGGGGCGGGCCGCCGGTGACCCGGCGGCCCGCTCGCGGAAGGTCGGTCAGTAGACGCTGACGCCGTAGCGGCTCAGCACCTCGGGGACCGGCTGGAAGAACGTCGTGCCGCCGGTGCGGCAGTTGCCACTGCCACCGGAGGTGAGGCCCAGCGCGGTGCTGCCGCTGAACAGCGAGCCGCCGCTGTCGCCCGGCTCGGCGCAGACGTTGGTGCGGATCAGGCCGGAGACCGAACCCTCGGCGTAGTTGACGGTGGCGTTCAGCGCGGTCACCGAGCCGCCGCGCAGGCCGGTGGTGCTGCCGGAGCGCTGGACGCTCTGGCCGACGTATGCGTTGCCGGAGCCGGTGATGTCCCGGTAGCTGCCGTTGTAGAGGTAGACGTTGCCCGGACGGGAGACGCTGCTGTTGTACTGCACGATCCCGTAGTCGTTGCCCGGGAAGCTGGTGCCGGTCCGCGCGCCCAGGTAGGTGGTCTGCGCGGAGTTGCTGTACCAGCTGGACGAGATGTTCGTGCAGTGACCGGCGGTGATGAAGAACTGGGTGCCGGCGCTGTTGCGCACGTTGAAGCCGAGCGAGCAGCGCCCGCCGCCACCGGCGTAGATGGCCTCGCCGCCGGAGATGCGGGTGCTCAGCACGCCGGCCTCGGCCTCGATGCGGATGGCGCCGTTCGCGCGGGCGGCGGCGGCCTTGACCTTGTCCAGCTTGGCGCCGGTGACGGTGCTGTCGACGGAGACCACGACCTGGTTGGTGGCGGGGTCGGTCCACCAGGCGGTGCCCGGGATCTTCGCGGACCGCTCCAGCTCGGCGGTGGCGGCCTGGAGGGCGGCGGCGCCCCGGGTGACGAGCTTCGGGGTGGCGCCGGCGGCGCGGACCTGGCGGGCGGCGGCGGCGTCGGTGACGGCGACGACCATCTTGCCGCTGGCGTCGGCGTACGTGCCGGCGGCCCGGTCGCCGAGGCGCTCGGCCAGGCCGGCGGCGGCGTCGGGGGAAGCGGCGGGGGCGGCCTGCGCGGGCGCGCCGATGAGCGAGCCGGCGACCAGAACTCCGGCCGCGACGAGGGTGGCGGCGCGGCGGAACGGTGACCTCGTGGGTCGCATGTAACAACCTCCTGGGAGGGGGCGACAGCCCGCGTCGGGGGTGACGGGGCCTGTGTTCCACCCGGCCGAACTGGGGGAACCGGCCGGATTCACTGAAGTATTCACATCCTTGAGATCATCGGCAAGACCTGGATTCGTCCGGATTGGGGAGAGCTTCCACCGACACACCTGTGCAACACTGTGGACACATCGCGGGCACCAACCGTCACACCCGCGGCCGATCACCCGTGCACCGACATCGATGCCTCGGCGCTACCGGAGGATGCCGGACACCACGCGCCGGGCATCCCGCACCCGACGGCTCAGTCGACCCGACGCCGGGCCCCGGGGCCCGGCCGGGGCACCACCTCGCGCGGCTCGGTCAGGTCGTGCCCGTCGGCGCAGCGCAACTCGACCCGCACCTCGGCGCCGCAGTCGCGGTGTCCCACGCTGAGCGGGGAGCCGTCCGGGTCGGCCAGGTGGCGGTCGCCCCAGCCGAGCACCGCCACCAGCACCGGCCAGAGGTCGAGTCCCTTTTCGGTCAGCCGGTACTCGTGGCGCACCCGACTGCCCGGCTCCCGGTACGGCTCGCGGCGCAGCACGCCCTGCGCGACCAGGGTGGCGAGCCGGTTGGTGAGCACCTGGCGGGGGATGCCGGTGCGCACGCGCATGTCGTCGAAGCGGCGGATGCCGTTGAACACCTCGCGGAGCACCACCAGGGTCCAGCGCTCGCCGAGGATCTCCATCGCCCGGGCGATGGTGCAGTTCTCCACCGACCAGTCCAGCGCCGCGGGTCTCATCCGACCAGGCTAGGTCTGATTGACAGACTCAGCAACGTGCTGCCAGGCTGAGTCCATGACCCAGACGCAGCAGGACCCGGCGCGTAGCCGTACCTTCTCCTGGTCCGACCCGGTGGCCGGCGCCGCCCACGTGGGCCGGCGCGGCGGTCTGGAGCTGCTGCGCGCGATGATCGCCGGTGAGCTGGCCGCGCCGCCGATCATGCACCTGATCGACATCGGCCGGATGGAGGCCGACGAGGGCCGGGTCACCGTGGAGCTGGTCCCCCAGGAGTTCCACTACAACCCCCTCGGCACGGTGCACGGCGGGGTCATCTCCACCCTGCTGGACACGGCCGCGGGCTGCGCGGTGCACACCACCCTGCCGGCCGGGGTCGGCTACACCTCGCTGGACCTGAACGTGAAGTTCCTCCGCCCGGTCACCGTCGCCAGCGGCGTCCTGCGCTGCGAGGGCACCGTCCTCCAGCGCGGCCGCCGCACCGCGCTGGCCGAGGCGCGGCTGACCGACACCCGGTCCCGCCTCATCGCCCACGCCACGTCCAGCTGCCTCCTCTTCCCCCTCGACTCCCCCGCCTGACACACCGATCGCGCAGTTCCGGCCCGCGCCACGGACGCGATGCACCCTCCGTCCGGACCGAAACTGCGAGATCGCGCGGGGTGGGCGTCAGAGGCGGGAGGTCAGGCGGGATTCGCGGGCGGCGCGCTTGTCCTCGAAGCGGGAGGCGGACTGCTCCAAGGCGTCGAGGTGGGCGGCGATCTCCTCGCGGGCGGCCTCGCCGTCGGCGTCCAGGCCGGTGACGTTGAGGACGTCCCACTGGCGCAGCACCGGGAGCACCACCTCGTCGCGGTGCTGGCGCAGGTCGTAGATGCCGGCCAGGGCGATCGCCACCGACTTGCGGGCGAAGCCCTCGATCCCCACGCCGGGCATCTGGAAGTTCGCCAGCACGTCGGCGACCGCCCGCATGGCCTGACCGGGGGCCAGCTCGAAGGCCGCGCCGAGCAGGTTGCGGTAGAAGACCATGTGCAGGTTCTCGTCCGCGGCCACCCGGGCGAGCAGCGCCTCGCAGGCCGGGTCACCCGTGGCCCGACCGGTGTTGCGGTGCGAGATCCGGGTAGCCAGCTCCTGGAACGAGACGTATGCCAGCGAGTGCAGCACCTCGTCGCCGTGCACGTTCTCGTAGCCGGCCGACATGTGGGTCATCCGGGCCCGCTCCAGGGCCACCGGGTCCACCGCCCGGGTCACCGTCAGGTAGTCGCGGATCGCCGTGCCGTGCCGCCCCTCCTCGGCGGTCCACCGGTGCACCCAGGTGCCCCACGCGCCGTCCCGCCCGAAGAGCGTCGCGATCTCGTGGTGGTACGAGGGCAGGTTGTCCTCGGTGAGCAGGTTGACGATCAGCGCGGTCCGGGCCACGTCCGGGATCGTCGAGTCCGACGCCGACCACGGCTCGCCGCCGAGCGGCCCGTCGAAGGTGCGGCCCTCGCTCCACGGCACGTACTCGTGCGGAAACCACTCCTTGGCCATCGACAGGTGCCGGTCGAGGTTCTTCTCGACCACGGGCTCGAGTTCGAGGAGCAGCGCGGTCTGGCTCAGCGAGGCGGTCATGACGATCTCCCTACGGTGGCGTAACTTACGCCACCGTAGGTCTTTCCCGGCGTACGCGCGAGTAATCCGCTCAGCCGACCAGGGGTTTCAGGTCCTCGCGGGGCGGGGTCCACTCCCCCGCCGCGGCGATGACCTGCTCACCCGAGCGGATGTCCTTCACCTCGTCGGGAGCGCCCTCGGCGCCCGGGAACCAGACGTACGGAATGCCGCGCCGCTCGGCGTACCGGATCTGCTTGCCGAACTTGGCCGCGCTCGGCGACACCTCGGTGGGCACGCCCCGGGAGCGCAGCGCCTCGGCGACCCGGTTGCTCGCCGCCCGGTCGTCCTCGTTCGTCACCGCGACCAGGACGCAGGTCGGCACGCTGCGGGACACCGTGAGCGCGTCGGCGCCGAAGAGCAGGCCGAGCAGGCGGGTCACCCCGATCGAGATGCCCACCCCGGGGAACCGGACGTTGCCGGAGCTGGCCAGGTTGTCGTACCGACCGCCGGAGCAGATCGAGCCGAACCGCTCGTAGCCGACCAGCTGGGTCTCGTACACGGTGCCGGTGTAGTAGTCCAGCCCACGGGCGATCCGCAGGTCGGCGACGCAGAGCCCGGGCGAGTGGGCGGCGGCGGTCTCCATCACGGCGATCAGCTCCGCGATCCCCTCGTCGAGCAGCGGGTCGCTGACCCCGAGGGCGCGTACCGCGTCGGCGAAGGAGGCGTCCGGCGCTGAGATCTCGGCCAGCGCCAGCGCCGCCTTGGCCTGCGCCTCGCTCGCCCCGGCCGTCTCGGCCAGCAGCTCGGCCACCCGCACCGGGCCGATCTTGTCGAGCTTGTCCACCGCGCGCAGCGCCGCCTCCGGGTCGCCGATCCCGACTCCCCGGTAGAAGCCCTCGCAGATCTTGCGGTTGTTGACCTGGATCCGCACCGGCGGGATCGGCAGCGACCGCAACGCGTCGCCGATGACCAGCGGCATCTCCGCCTCGTAGTGCGCCGGCAGGGTGTCCCGGTCGACGATGTCGATGTCGGCCTGGAGGAACTCCCGGTAACGTCCCTCCTGCGGGCGCTCACCCCGCCACACCTTCTGGATCTGGTAGCGGCGGAAAGGGAACTGCAACTTGCCGGCGTTCTCCAGCACGTACCGGGCGAACGGCACGGTCAGGTCGAAGTGCAGGCCGAGCGAGTCGTCCCCGGCCGGGCCGTCGGTGTCGGCCTGGAGCCGGCGCAGCACGTAGACCTCCTTGGAGGTCTCCCCCTTGCGCAGCAGCTGGTCCAGCGGCTCCACCGAGCGGGTCTCCAGCGGCGCGAAGCCGTACAGCTCGAAGGTGGCGCGGATCCGGTCGAGGACGAACTGCTCGATCATCCGCTGCGCGGGCGTCCACTCCGGGAAGCCGGAGATGGGCGTGGGCTTGCTCATGGCGTACTCCTTGCGGTTCCGCGCGGGCGGCGCGGTCAGGTCGTGGGCGCGGTGCTCTACAGACCGTGGGCGGGCGCGGCCGGACGCGCGTCGGCGTCGCCCGCCACCTCGACGAGGTACGGGTTGCTCGCGCGCTCGCGGCCGATGGTGGTGACGGGGCCGTGGCCGGGCAGGACGACGGTGTCGTCGGCCAGCGGAAGGACCTTCTCCCGCAGGCTGGTCAGCATCTGGGGCATGCTGCCGCCCGGCAGGTCGGTGCGGCCGATCGAGCCGGCGAAGAGCACGTCACCGGAGAGGCAGAGCTGCTCCGCCTCCCAGGGCGAGCCGGCGCCGGGCAACCGGAACAGCACCGACCCGCCGGTATGGCCCGGTGCGTGGTCGACGGTGATCTCCAACCCGGCCAGGGCCAGGGTCGCGCCGTCGGTCAGCTCGGCCACGTCGTCGGGCTCGGTGTAGGGCAGCCGGCCGCCGAAGAGCTGGGCGAGGTCCGCGGAGAGCCCCTTGGCCGGGTCGGCGAGCAGCTCCCGGTCGTCCGGGTGGACGTAGGCGGGGATGCCGCGGGCGCCGCAGACCGGCGCCACGGAGAAGGTGTGGTCGAGGTGGCCGTGGGTGAGCAGCACGGCGGCCGGATGCAGACGGTGTTCGGCGAGCACGGCGTCGAGCCGGTCGAGCACCCCGATGCCGGGGTCGACCACCACGCACTGCTCCCCCGGCGCGGTCGCCACCACGTAGCAGTTGGTGCCGAAGGCGTCCGCGGGAAAGCCGGCCACGAGCACGTCCGCTCCCCTTCCGTCGAGTCGTCGTCCCCTTCGCAGCCTAGTCGCAGCGTCGAGCGGAATTCGCGGGCCCAGCGGTCCCGCCGGCCCCTTCCGGCACAGTGACGCACTCCGATAAACGCAGCCCGGGCCTCGTACACCACAATCACAGCGGCTACCCGTACACTCTGGCGGGCGTGTGGCGTGGCGCACCCCGCGGTACGGCGGGCGCGAGCGGCCCGACCGCCGGTGACGACCAGGCTAGAGGAAGGGGAGCACGAGTGGCTTCCAGCAGGGACCGGCAGCGCAAACTGGCGCGGGCCAAGCTCGACCGGCAGCTCGCCCGCCGAGCCGCCTCGATACGGCGCCGGCGGCAGATCCAGGCCGGTGTGGGCGCCACGGTCGTGCTGGCGCTGATCGTGCTCGGCTCCGCCTGGGGCCTGGGGGCGTTCGACCGCGACCGGAAGCCGAAGGCCGCCGAGGACGTCTGCCTCTGGACGCCGCAGGACGCCGGCGGCAACACCAACCTCAAGGACGTCGGCACCCCGCCCACCACCGGCCTGCCCACCTCCGGCATCCGGCCGATGACGATCACCACCGACCAGGGCGGCCCGATCACCGCCGAGCTGGACCTCGCCGGCGCGCCCTGCGCCGGGGCGAGCATCGCCCACCTGGCGGGCCGGTCGTTCTACGACAACACCAAGTGCCACGAGATCACCGCCGAGGGCGCGCTGCGCTGCGGCGACCCGAGCGGCACCGGGGTGGGCGGCCCCACCTACTCGTTCTACGACGAGAACGTCCCGGCGGCGCCGGCCGCGACCCCCGCCCCCGGGCAGGCCCCGGCGTACCCGAAGGGCACGGTCGCCATGGTGGCCAACCCGCCGGGTGCCAACGGCAGCCAGTTCCTCGTCTTCTTCAAGGACTTCAACCCCGCCAAGCCGGCGTACCCGATCATCGGTCGGATCACCGGCGGATTGGACGTGGTCGAGAAGATCGGCGCCCTGCCGACCGTGGACAATGGGACCGGGGCCAAGGTCAAGCCCAAGACCGACGTGGTGGTGCGCAAGCTCACCGTCGGCGAGCCCACCGAGGCCCCCGCCCCGGCCCCGAGCTCGACCTCCGGCGCTCCGTCGGCGAGCCCGAGCGCCGGCTGAGCCGGACAAGTCCACCCGTACCCTGCGGCAGCGACCGCGCCAGAAAGTCCAGGAGGAGTGACCGTGACGTCCACGAGAGAGCGGCAGCGCGCGGCGGCGCGGGCCCGACTCGAGCGGGAGATGGCCGAGCGCGCGGCCAGGGCCCGCAAGCGCCGGCAGACGCAGGCGATCGTCGGGGCCGCAGCGGTCCTGCTGCTCGTGGTCGCCGGCACGGCCTGGCTGGCCACCAGCCTCGGCGGTGACGACGACAAGCAGCCGGACACCGCCGGCGCCCCCGCCGGGTTCGCCCAGTGCGCGTACCCGGAGGTGCCCAAGGAGGGCCGGCCCGCGCAGATCAAGGACGTCGGGCTGCCCCCCGCCCAGCAGAAGAACGTCGGCACCCAGACCATGACGATCGACACCAACCTGGGCCCGATCACCGCGAAGATCGACCGCGCGGCGGTACCCTGCACCGCCGGCAGCTTCACCCACCTGGCCAGCAAGGGCTTCTTCGACAACACCAAGTGCCACCGGCTGGTCACCGAGGGCATCAAGGTGCTCCAGTGCGGCGACCCGAGCGCCACGGGCAAGGGCTGGCGGGAGACCGACGGCACCGGCGGCCCGAGCTACAACCTGGCCGAGGAGAACCTGCCCACGGACAAGCGCCCGGCCTACCCGGAGGGCGTCATCGCGATGGCCAACTCCGGCCAGCCGGCCAGCACCGGCAGCCAGTTCTTCATCGTCTGGGGCGACTCGCAGCTGGACCCGAACTACACCGTGCTCGGCACGATCACCGGCGGCATGGACCTGGTCAAGCAGGCCGCGGCGGCCGGCGACGACAAGGCGTTCGCGAAGCAGGCCGGGGGTGGCCACCCCAAGAAGGAGGTCGTCATCAGCAAGCTGACGATGAGCGACATCCAGGGCTGACCCCCACCCGTACGACGAAGCGCCCGCCGGCAAGCCGGCGGGCGCTCTCGTGTGTGCGCTCAGGCGCCCGAGGTGACCCGGTACGCGTCGAAGACCCCGTCGACCTTGCGGACCGCGGCCAGCAGGTGTCCCAGGTGCTTCGGGTCGGCCATCTCGAAGCTGAACCGGCTCACCGCCACCCGGTCGCGGGTGGTGGTGACGGTGGCGGAGAGGATGTTGACCCGCTCGTCGGAGAGCACCCGGGTGACGTCGGCCAGCAGCTTGTGCCGGTCCAGCGCCTCGACCTGGATGGCGACCAGGAACGTCGAGGCGGAGGTGAGCTTCCAGCTCACCTCGACCACCCGCTCGGGCTGGGCCCGCAGGTCCTCGGCGTTGGCGCAGTCGTCACGGTGCACGCTGACCCCGCCGGAGCGGGTGACGAACCCGAAGACCGAGTCCGGCGGCACCGGGGTGCAGCAGCGGGCCAGCTTGATCCAGACGTCGCTGACGCCGCGGACCACCACGCCGGGGTCGCTGCTGCTCTGCCGGCTGCGCGGCGGCCGGGTGGCGACGGCGGTCTCGGCGATGTCCTCCGCCGCGCCCTCCTCGCCGCCGTAGGCGGCCATCAGCTTCTGCACCACCGACTGGGCGGAGACCTGGCTGTCGCCGACCGCGGCGTAGAGCGAGGCCACGTCGGCCAGGTGCAGGTCCCGGGCGATCGACATCAGGGCGTCCGAGGTGAGCATCCGCTGCAACGGCATGCCCTGCTTGCGCATCGCCTTGACGATCGCGTCCTTGCCGGCCTCGATCGCCTCCTCGCGCCGCTCCTTGTTGAAGTACTGGCGGATCTTGGTGCGGGCGCGCGGGCTCTTGACGAAGCCGAGCCAGTCCTGGGTCGGGCCGGCCGTGTCGGACTTCGAGGTGAAGATCTCGATCACGTCGCCGTTGGAGAGGGTCGACTCCAGCGGCACCAGCTTGCCGTTGACCCGCGCCCCGATGCACTTGTGCCCGACCTCGGTGTGCACCGCGTACGCGAAGTCCACCGGCGTCGACCCGGTCGGCAGCGGGATGACGTCACCCTTCGGGGTGAAGACGTACACCTCCTGGCTGGACAGGTCGAAGCGCAGCGCGTCGAGGAACTCGCTCGGGTCCGCCGCCTCCCGCTGCCAGTCCAGCAGCTGGCGCAGCCAGGTCATCTCGTCGATGTGCGCCGGCGGCCCGACGATCTGGGTGCCCTTGTGCTCCTTGTACTTCCAGTGCGCGGCGATGCCGAACTCGGCGGTGCGGTGCATGGCGTACGTGCGGATCTGCATCTCCACCGGCTTGCCGGTGGGCCCGATGACCGTCGTGTGCAACGACTGGTACATGTTGAACTTGGGCATGGCGATGTAGTCCTTGAACCGGCCCGGCACCGGCTGCCAGTTGGCGTGGATGACCCCCAGCGCCGCGTAGCAGTCCCGCACCGTGTCGACCAGGATCCGCACCCCGACCAGGTCGTAGATGTCGTTGAAGTCGCGCCCCCGCACGATCATCTTCTGGTAGATCGAGTAGAGGTGCTTCGGCCGACCGGTGGTCTCCGCCTTGATCTTGGCGGCCTTGAGGTCGGTCTGCACCTTCTGGGTGACCTGGCGCAGCAGCGCCTCGCGCTGCGGCTGGTGCTCCCCGATCAGGCGGTTGATCTCCTCGAACCGCTTCGGGAACAGCGTACCGAAGGCGAGATCCTCCAGCTCCCACTTGATCGTGTTCATACCGAGGCGGTGCGCCAGCGGCGCCAGGATCTCCAGCGTCTCCTTCGCCTTCTGCTCCTGCTTGGGGCGGGGCAGGAAGGTCAGGGTACGCATGTTGTGCAGCCGGTCGGCGAGCTTGATCACCAGTACCCGCGGGTCCTTGGCCATCGCCACGACCATCTTGCGGATCGTCTCCGCCTTGGCCGCGTCGCCGAGCTTGACCTTGTCGAGCTTCGTCACGCCGTCGACCAGGAGGGTGACCTCGCCGCCGAAGTCGGCGCGCATCTGGTCGAGGGTGTACTCGGTGTCCTCGATCGTGTCGTGCAGCAGCGCCGCCACCAGGGTGGTGGTGTCCATCCCGAGGTTGGCCAGGATGGTCGCCACCGCCAGGGGGTGGGTGATGTACGGGTCGCCGGACTTGCGGTACTGACCGGAGTGCCAGCGGGCGGCGGTGTCGAACGCGCGCTGCAGCAGCCGGGCGTCCGCCTTCGGGTGGTTCTCCCGATGGGTGGAGATCAGCGGCTCGAGGACCTCGCTGACCTGGGAGCTCTGCCAGGGCGCGTTGAACCGCGCCAGGCGGGCCCGCACCCGTCGACCGGTGGGCGCGTTGGACAGGGCGAAACCGCCGCTCGACGGGGAATCGCCGTCGGCCGGGAACGGCACCACCACCGCGCCGCCGTCGGCCGGGCCGGCCTCGGGAGCAGCGCCATCGCCCGCCACCCGGGCCGGCGGACTGCTCATCCGCTCGGTCACCGAACCGTCAGCGTCGCCTGTCGGGTGCACCGTGCCCTCCACCGGAGGGACGACATCGTGGGACACCGGCCTCCTCACCGCTCGCCGGGAACGCGTCGACCGTGCGGCCGACGTTGTCTGCAACCGGCCACCGGGCCGGTCTTGTTCCACGCCGGCCTCACACCGGCGGTGCTGCCGCCGCCGGACGGTCACCC
Source organism: Micromonospora psammae (assembly GCF_036902725.1). Classification (NCBI taxonomy): domain Bacteria; kingdom Bacillati; phylum Actinomycetota; class Actinomycetes; order Micromonosporales; family Micromonosporaceae; genus Micromonospora; species Micromonospora psammae. The sequence continues at coordinate 19,543 of NZ_JBAKHM010000040.1, forward strand.
GTCCGGTCAGCAAAGGGCAATGCTACCCGTACGGTGGGTGCCCTGCCGCTCCGCCGGACGGTCCCCGCCGGGTCCCCCGGGACGACCTGACCTCAAACGGTCAGCAGGGCATGGACCGGGCGACCGGCCAGCTTCTCGCGGCCGCCGAGGAAGCCCAGCTCCAGCAGGACGGTGAAGCCGGTGACCGTGCCGCCGGCCCGCTCGACCAGGTCGAGGGTGGCCTCCGCCGTGCCCCCGGTGGCCAGCACGTCGTCGACCACCAGCACCCGGTGCCCGGCGGTGAAGGCGTCCTGGTGCACCTCCAGGGTCGCCTCGCCGTACTCCAGCGCGTAGGAGGCGGAGTACGCGGCCCGCGGCAGCTTGCCCGCCTTGCGCACCGGCACCACCCCCACCCCGGTGGCGTACGCGATGGCGGCGGCGATCACGAAGCCGCGCGCCTCGATGCCGACCACGATGTCGAAGGAGTCACGCCCGTGGTGCGCGACGATGCCGTCGATCACCTCGCGGAAGACCTCGCCGTCGGCGAAGAGCGGCATCAGGTCCTTGAACATGACGCCGGGCTTCGGGAAGTCCGGCACGTCCAGCACCCGGCCGGCCACCAACCGGGCGACCTCCGGGCCGCTGTCTCCCCGTACCACGGTGCTGTGGGTCTCCGTCACGGCGGTTCCGTTCCCCTTCCAACGACGACGGCGTCCGTCATGCTGCTCGCACAGCATGGCGGACGCCGTCGGGTCGATTCCTACCGGGTGTCCCGCTCCGGTCAGCGCCGCTTGGCGCCACCCGGCCGGTTGCCCCCGCCACCGCTGGGGCGACCGCCCCGGGTGCCGGTGGAGCGCTTGACGGCGGGGCGGGCGCCGACCTTCGGCGCCGCGCCGGCCAGGGCGCCCGCCTCCGCGTCGTCGATCGACTCCTCGCCGGCCTCCTCCGCCGGACGCCCGGCGTTCTTCGGGGCGACCTCGCCCCGGGCGACGGCGCCGCGACGGGCCAGCACCCGCTTGGTGTGCGCCTGGATCCGCGGGTCGTAGTTCTTCAGCAGCACCAGCAGCGGGGTGGCCAGCAGGATCGAGGTCAGGAAGGCCACCGCCATGCCGACGAAGAGCACCAGACCCAGGTCCTTCAGGGTGCCCGCGCCCAGCAGGCCGGCACCGATGAAGAGCAGGCCGCCGACCGGGAGCAGGGCGACCACCGAGGTGTTCAGCGACCGCATCAGGCTCTGGTTCAGCGCGAGGTTGGACGCCTCGCCGTACGTCAGGTTGTTGTTCGCGGTGATGCCCCGGGTGTTCTCCTGGACCTTGTCGAAGACCACCACCACGTCGTAGAGCGCGAAGCCCAGGATCGTCAGGAAGCCGATGATCGTCGACGGGGTGACCTCGAAGCCGACCAGCGAGTAGATGCCGGCGGTGAGGATCAGGTTCATGAACAGCGAGGCGATCGCGGCGACCGCCATCCGCCATTCGAAGCGCAGGATCAGGTAGAGCGACACCACCGCGACGAACAGCACCAGACCGAGCAGCGCGCGCTCGGTGACCTGCTTGCCCCACGCCTCGGAGACCTGGTCGCCGCTGATCTGGCCGGGCTGGATGCCGAAGCGCTCGGCGATCTCACCCTTGACCGCGTTGGCCTGCTCCGGGCTGAGCTGCGTGGTCCGCATCTCGTAGAAGTCGCCGCCGGTGCCGCCCACCTTCTGCGCGGTGACCACCTCGGCGCCGGTGTTCTCGGCGGCGAGGGCCTCGTCGATCTGCTCCCGGGCGCTGTCGAGGGTGCCGACGCTGGCCGGCACCTGGAACGAGTTACCGCCGGCGAACTCGATGCCCAGTTTGAAGCCGTTGGCGGCGAAGCTGAGCACCGCGAGCAGCACCAGGCCGGCGGCGACGCCGAACCAGAGCTTGCGCCGGCCGACGATGTTGAGACCGGCCTCACCCCGGTAGAGCCGGGACGCCAGACCATCCTTCGCCATCTCAGGCCTCCTTCACGCGCGTGTTGCGGGGGTTGGCCTGCTCGGCCGCCCGGGCCGGCAGGGCCCGGCCGAGACCGCTGACCCGCGGGGAGAGGAACGCCCGGGTCCGGGCGAACATCGTCATGATCGGGTGCCGGAAGAGGAAGACCACGACCAGGTCGAGCACGGTCGCCAGGCCGAGGGCGAAGGCGAAGCCCTTCACCGTGCCGACCGAGACGATGTAGAGCACCACGGCGGACATCAGCGTGATCGCGTTGGCCGAGATGATCGTCCGGCGGGCCCGGATCCAGGCCCGCGGTACCGCGCTGCGCGGGCTGCGTCCCTCGCGGATCTCGTCCTTGAGCCGCTCGAAGTAGATGACGAACGAGTCCGCCGCCACACCGAGTGAGACGATCATGCCGGCGATGCCGGCGAGGGTGAGGGTGAACCCGATCTGCCGGCCGAGCACCACCAGCGCGCCGAAGACCAGCAGCGCGGAGAGCACCAGGCTGAGGAAGATGACCGAGCCGAGCAGCCGGTAGTAGAAGAACGAGTAGACCACGACCAGCAGCAGGCCGATGCCGGCGGCGAGCAGACCGGCGCGCAGCTGGCTGTCGCCGAGCGTCGCGGTGACGTTCTGCTGGGTCTGCGGGACGAAGGTCACCGGCAGCGCGCCGTAGCGCAGGTCGCTGGCGAGGTCGTTGGCGTCCTTGCTGGTGAAGTTGCCGGTGATCTGCGAGTCGCCGGTCAGCACGCCCTGGATCTCCGGCGAGGAGACGATCTCGTTGTCCAGCACGACCGCCACCCGGCACTTGCCGTCCTGGCCGAGCGCGCTCTGGTCGCAGGCGCCGCCCTCGTTGTTGAACGCCTCACGGGTCAGCGCGGTCCACTTGTCCTGACCGTCGCCGGTGAAGTCCAGGCTGACCACCCAGGCGCTGGTCTGGTCGAGCACGGCGTTGGCGTCGGAGATGTCGGTGCCGACCACCTTCGCCACGTCGAGCAGGTACTTGACCGCCCCGTCCTCACAGGCGACCGCCGGCTGCTTCTCGTCCTTGATCGACGCGGCGGGCCGCTTGTCGAGCTGGGCGCAGCTGATCGTCGGGACGTTGAACTGCATCTGCGGCGTCAGCACCGCGATCTCCTGCGGGGAGAGCTCGCCGAACGGCTTTAGCTTCTCCGCCAGGGAGGGGTCGGCGGCCAGGTCGGCCGGACCCTGCAGGGCGCTCGCGGCGGCCCAGGCCGGCGCCTTGACCTTCTGCTCGACGGCCTTGCGCTGGTCGGCGACGCTCTGCGGCACCGGGGCGGCGCTCGGCGTGGCGGCCGGGGCGCTCGGCGAGGCCGGGGCGGACGGGGTGGCGCTGGCGGAGGGCGCGGGGGCGCCGCCGCCCTGGCCGCCGGCGTTCGGCGACGCGGTCACCTTCGGCGCGGCGCTGCCGGACGGCTTCGGCGACGCGCTGCCGGACGGCTTCGGCGCGGCGCTGCCGGACGGCTTCGGCGCGGCGCTGCCCGAGGGCGTCGGGGTGGCGCCGGCGGACGGGGTCGCGGCGGGGGCGGCGACCGCCCCGCTGCCGTCGGCGGCCTTGAGCACCTTGCGGAAGCGCAGCTCGGCCGCGCTGCCGACGTCGGTCAGCTCGCGGTTCTCGCCGGGCAGGGAGACGACGATGTTCCGGTTGCCCTCGGTGACCACCTCGGCCTCGGCGACGCCGTAGGCGTTGACCCGGTTCTCGATGATCTGACGGGCCTCCTCGAGGTTCTCCGCCGTCGGGGGCTTACCGTCGATGTTGTTCGTGGCCTCCAACGTCAGTCGGGTGCCGCCGATCAGGTCCAGGCCGAGCCGCGGCTCCAGCCGGTCCTTCCAGCTGCCGCTGGCGTCGGAGAAGAACACCAAAGAATAGAGGACGACGAAGATGAGCCCGAGTACGGCGAGCTGCCGCCCGGGGCGCATCTGTCCCTGAGGTGGTGCCACGGCTGTCCTGTCTCCCTGTGACGGTCGCGCCGCCGGCGCAGCGGCGGCGAGGTCGGACCCGGGGTCCGGGGCCGACGTGCTCTCCACGGACCGGCGCCCACGGTCCGGCACGGCCTGTCGCCGCCGGCGCGGGCGCCGGTCGGTACGGAGGCGTGCCGGCCGAGGCGGCCGGTCCAGCTATCCAGTTGTTGTCGTCCTGTCGGGAACCGACCTCACGGACGAGGCCGGGGCCCGGCTCCTAATCCTTGACGGCGTCGGCGTCCTCGGTGACCGGCTCGGTCGACTCGGCGCGCGCGGCCTGGCTGACCACCCGGGCGATGGCCGGCCGGGCGTAGCGGGTCTGCACGCCGGGAGCCACCTCCAGCAGCACGGTGTCGTCGGCCACGCCGGTGACCGTGCCGTAGAGCCCGCCGATGGTGACCACCTCGTCGCCGGGGGCGAGCGCGGACTGCATCGCCTCCGCCTCCTTGCGACGCTTCTGCTGCGGCCGGATCATCATGAAGTACATGACGCCGAAGAGCAGGGCGATCATGAGGATCGGCGTGAGACCGCCGGCTCCCCCGCCGCCCGCTGCTGCGTAAAGCACGGTGTGTGACCTTCCCATTGGCCTCCGGTTCGGCATGATGTGCCGGAGCGGAGGCAGATTCTCACGTCCTGTACAGACCGCGGCGAGTCTAATCCCTGCACCTGAGAACGCCGAATGCGGTACAGATCACGTTCGGATCACGGCTGATCCGGCGTGGCGGAGAACAGATCGGGCACCGAAGCCACCTCCGCACCAAATGTACCATTTGGCGGCGTGCGACCCAGGTGACGCCAGGCAGCCTCCGTGGCCACCCGTCCCCGCGGGGTACGCGCCAGCAGACCGGCCCGGACCAGGAAGGGCTCGCAGACCTCCTCCACCGTGTCCGGCTGCTCCCCCACCGCCACCGCCAGGGTGGAGAGGCCGACCGGCCCGCCCCGGAACGAGTCGACCAGCGCGGTCAGCACCGCCCGGTCCAGCCGGTCCAGGCCGAGCGCGTCGACGTCGTACACCGTCAGAGCGGCGCGGGCGGTCTCCAGGTTGACCACGCCGTCGGCCCGGACCTCGGCGAAGTCGCGGACCCGGCGCAGCAGCCGGTTGGCGATCCGGGGCGTGCCCCGGGAGCGGCCGGCGACCTCCACCGCCCCCTCGTCGGTGATCGGCACGCCGAGGATCCGCGCCGACCGGTGCAGCAGCGCCTCCAGGTCGGCCGGGGCGTAGAAGTCCAGGTGCGCGACGAAACCGAACCGGTCCCGCATCGGGCCGGTCAGCAGACCGGACCGGGTGGTCGCGCCGACCAGGGTGAACGGCTCGACGTCCAGCGGGATGGCGGTCGCGCCGGGACCCTTGCCGACCACCACGTCGACCCGGAAGTCCTCCATCGCGCTGTAGAGCAGCTCCTCCGCCGGCTTGGCGATCCGGTGGATCTCGTCGATGAAGAGCACGTCGCCCTCGGCCAGGCTGGTCAGGATCGCCGCCAGGTCGCCGGAGCGCTCGATCGCCGGACCGCTGGTCACCCGGATGCCGGCCCCCAGCTCGGCGGCGACGATATTGGCGAGCGTCGTCTTTCCGAGGCCAGGTGGCCCCGACAGGAGGATGTGGTCCGGCGGGGAGCCGCGCCGCATCGCGCCCTGCAACAGCAGGTCGAGCTGGTCGCGGACCCGGTGCTGGGCGATGAACTCCGCAAGCCGCTTCGGCCGGACGCTGGCCTCCGCGTCCAGCTCCGCGTCGCTGACGTACGCCGAGACCAGACCGCCGTCCGGAGCCGTCATCGGGTGCGGCCCAGCAGTCGGATCGCCTGCTTCAGCAGGACCGGCACCGGCGGGGTCGGTCCGTCGACGGTCTCCGCGACCGCCGCCACCGCCTGGTCGGCCTGCCCGGCCGTCCAGCCGAGCCCGACCAGCGCCTGGCGGACCTGCTCGGGCCAGGCGCCGGCGGTGATCCCGGCCGCGCCGTCGGCGCCGACCGGCACCGGGCCGATCCGGTCGCGCAGCTCCAGGACCAGTCGTTCGGCGCCCTTCTTGCCGATGCCCGGCACCCGCGTCAGCGCGGCCGTGTCGGCGTTGGCGATGGCCTTGCGGACCGCGTCCGGGGTGTGCACGGCGAGCACCGCCTGGGCCAGCCGGGGACCCACCCCGCTGGCCGTCTGGAGCAGCTCGAAGAGCTGCTTGGCGTCGTCGTCGGCGAAGCCGTAGAGGGTGAGCGAGTCCTCCCGCACGACCAGGCTGGTGGCGAGCCGGGCCGGCTGACCGACCCGCAGGTCGGCGAGGGTGCCCGGGGCGCACTGCACCGCCAGGCCGATCCCGCCCACCTCCACCACCGCGTGGTCCGGACCGGTCGCGGTCACCGTGCCGCGCACGCTGGCGATCATCGTGCTCCTCCTCGTCGTACCCGCTCGGCCGCGGCGGCCAGCTTCGAGCGGGTGCCGCCCCGCCAGATGTGGCAGATGGCCAGGGCCAGGGCGTCGGCCGCGTCGGCCGGCTTGGGCGGCTCGGGCAGCCGCAGCAGGCGGGTCACCATGGTGGTCATCTGCTTCTTGTCGGCCTGACCGGAACCGGTCACCGCCGCCTTCACCTCGCTCGGCGTGTAGGTCTGCACCGGCAGCCCGGCGCGCGCCCCGGCGAGCACGGCGATCCCGCTGGCCTGGGCGGTGCCCATCACCGTGCGGACGTTGTGCTGACTGAACACCCGCTCGACGGCGACAGCGTCCGGCCGGTGCTCGGCGACCAGGTCGGTGAGCGACCGGTCCAGGTGCAGCAGGCGCAGCGGCAGCTCGTCGGCCGGGTCGGTGTAGACGACGTAGTAGGCGACCAGGGCGCAGGGCCGCCCCGGCACGCCCTCGACGACGCCGACTCCGCACCGGGTCAGCCCCGGGTCGACGCCGAGCACGCGCACGCCGCCTCCTCCCCCAGCCGCCAGCAGTACGTGTGTTCGACACCCTACTGGTCGGCCCGGCACGGCACCCCGGGGGACACGCCGGGCCCCGCCGGCGCGGCGCGTGCCGGCGGCCACACCGCCCGCCGCACGCTGGTGGACCCGGTGCGGCCGTCCACGGTGGCGCCGGCCGATCCGGGTGCTCCCACACAGACCGGCGGTCGAGTATGTGTCGCCGCCCCATGTGCCGCCGGCCACACAGCTCGTAACTTCTTGCGCCATGACGGCAGAACCCGTGGCGGTCCCCCACGTCGTACGCGTCGACCTCTCCGGTCGTAGCGCCCTGGTGACCGGTGGTGGCAGCGGCATCGGCCGGGCCTGCGCGCTGCGGTTGGCCGCGGCCGGTGCGGCGGTGCTGGTGGTGGACCGCAACGTCGAGGCGGCCAAGGCGGTGGCCGCCGAGGCCGGCGCCCGGGCCGAGGGGGTGGACCTGTCCGACCCGGCGGCGGTGCAGCGGCTCGACGCGGACGTGGACATCGTGGTCAACAACGCCGGGCTCCAGCACGTCGCGCCGGTGCAGGACTTCCCCACCGAGCGCTTCTCCCACCTGCACAGGGTGATGGTGGAGGCGCCGTTCCAGATCATCCGGCGGGCGCTGCCGCACATGTACGCGCAGGGCTGGGGCCGGATCGTCAACATCTCCTCGGTGCACGGGCTGCGCGCCTCGCCGTACAAGGCGGCGTACGTGTCGGCCAAGCACGCCCTGGAGGGGCTCTCCAAGGTGGTCGCGCTGGAGGGCGCCGCGCACGGCGTCACCGCCAACTGCATCAACCCGGCGTACGTGCGCACCGCGCTGGTGGAGGCCCAGATCGCCGACCAGGCCGCCACCCACGGCATCGGCGAGGACGAGGTGATCGAGAAGATCATGCTGGCCCGGGCCGCGATCAAGCGGCTGATCGAGCCGGAGGAGGTCGCCGAGCTGCTGGCGTACCTCTGCTCCCCGCCCGCGGCCTTCATCACCGGCGCGTCGATCGCCCTCGACGGGGGCTGGACGGCGAACTAGTGGCTGCCCGCACAATGAGCCTCATGTCGTCGCCGGTCGAATTTCTGGAGCTGCTCGCCCGGGAGGCGGCGGCGGTCGAGTTCGAGGGCCCGCTGGTGGCCGCGCGGGCTGCCGGGCTGCCCCCCGACCGGCTGGCCGAGCTGGAGCAGGCCAAGCTCGTCGCGCTGCGGGTGCGCGGGCTGCTGGAGCGGCGCCGGCGCCGGGAGACCGAACTCTCCGGCCTGTACGACACGGCCAGCGACCTGGCCGGCCTGCGCGACCTGGACGACGTGCTGCGCGCCATCGTGCACCGCGCCCGGCACCTGCTCGGCGCCGACGTGGCCTACATGACCCTCAACGACGACGAGCGCGGCGACACCTACATGCGGGTGACCGACGGTTCGATCTCGGCGAAGTTCCAGCGCCTGCGGCTGGAGATGGGCGACGGGCTGGGCGGCCTGGTGGCCCAGTCGGGCACCCCGTACGTCACCGCGAACTACCAGGAGGACGAGCGCTTCCACCACACCGGTGACATCGACGCCGGGGTCGGTGAGGAGGGCCTCGTGGCGATCCTCGGGGTGCCGCTGCGGCTCGGGTCGAGCGTGATCGGGGTGCTCTACGCGGCGAACCGGTCGGCCCGACCGTTCGCCCGCGAGGAGGTGTCGCTGCTGGTGTCCCTGGCCGCGCACGCGGCGGTGGCGATCGACACCGCCCGGCTGCTGGCCGAGACCCGCTCGGCGCTGGCCGAGCTCTCCGCGGCCAACACCACCATCCGGGCGCACAGCACCTCGGTGGAGCGGGCCGCGGCCGCGCACGACCGGATGACCGCGCTGGTGCTGCGCGGCGGCGGCATGGAGGACGTCGCCGCGGCGGTCACCGAGGTGCTGGGCGGAGCGCTGCTGGCGCTGGACGCCGAGGGGCGGCTGCTGGCCCGGGTCGGTGAGATCGGCGAGCCGGACCGGGCGGACCTGGTGGAGGCGGTGGCGGCGTCGCGCACCGAGGGACGCAGCGTGCGGCGCGGCGCGCTCTGGTACGCCGCGGTGGTGGCCGGGGCGGAGAACCTGGGCGCGCTGGTGCTGCGCCCGGACGACGAGCTGGTCGACGCCGACCAGCGGATCCTGGAGCGGGCCGCGCTGGTGACCGCGCTGCTGCTGCTGTTCCGGCGAACCGTCGCCGAGGCCGAGGGGCGGGTCCGGGGCGAGCTGCTCGACGACCTGATCGCCCGGCCGCTGCGCGACACCGACGCGCTGCGCAGCCGGGCCCGCCGTCTCGGGGTCGACCTGAACGCCCCGCACGTGCTCGTGGCGGTCGGCGAGGACGCGATCGCCGCGACCGGTTCCGCCCGGCAGCGGGTGCTCTCCTGGGCCACCACGTACGCCTCGACCCGCGGCGGACTGGCCGCGGCCCGCGACGGTCGGGTGGTGCTGATGCTGCCGGGCCGGGACGCCGGTGGCAGCGCCCGCGCGGTGGCCCGGGACCTGTCCCGGGTGACCGGCCGCCCGGTGACCGCCGGGGCGAGCGGTCCGGCGTCGGGGCCGGCGGCGCTGGCCACCACGTTCACCGAGGCGGACCGCTGCCTGACCGCGCTGGGTGCGCTGGGCCGGGCCGGCCAGGGGGCCAGCACGGCCGAGCTGGGCTTCGTCGGGCTGCTCCTCGGCACCGTCGGTGACCAGGGCGAGCAGGACGTCGCCCGGTTCCTGTCCGCGACGGTCGGGCCGGTGGTGGACTACGACGCCCGGCGCGGCACCGCGCTGGTGCGGACGCTGGAGGCGTACTTCGGGGTGGGCGGCAGCCTGGCCCGGGCCGCCGAGCAGCTGCACGTGCACGTCAACACGGTCACCCAGCGGCTGGAACGGGTCGGTCAGCTGCTCGGCGCGGACTGGCAGAAGCCGGAGCGGGCGTTGGAGGTGCAGCTGGCGCTGCGCCTGCACCGGCTGCGCACGTCGACGGACTGAGCGTCGGCGGGCTGAGCGTCGGCGGGCTGAGCGTCAGCGGGCCCGGATGCCGTCCAGCACGCCGTCGACGACCCGCTCGGGAAGGAGCCGGTCGTCCAGCTCGGGGTGCCAGCGCAGCATCCGCTGCATCAGCATCGGCCCGGTGAGCAGCGCCATCGCCACCTCGACGTCGAGGTCGGCCCGGAGTTCGCCGTCACGGACGCCGCGCTGGAGCACCTCACGCATCAGTTTCCGGCGGGGCTCGATGATGTTCTGGTAGAGCTGGTAGTGGTCCGGGCTGCGGTTCACCTCGGGCACGAGGCAGGGCATGATCCGGGCCGCGCGCGGGTCGATGTTGCGCCCCACCGCCCCGACCAGCAGCACCAGGTCGTCCCGGACGGAGTGGCCGGCCGGCTGCGGCTGCACGCCCTTGAGCCGGCGCAGCGCGTCCAGCAGCAGCGCGTCCTTGCCGGGCCAGCGGCGGTAGATGGTCGCCTTGCCGACGCCGGCCCGGGTGGCGATCGCCTCGATCGAGAGGGCTTCGACGGTGCTGCCCTCGGCGAGCAGGTCGAGGGTGGCCTCGATGATCGCCTCATCGGCGCGGACGCTCCGCGGTCGGCCGGGCGACCGCGGGGCGTCGGCGGGGGAAGTCACGTCGGACATTGTCGCCGAGATCAGGCGGTGCCGGCCAGTTCGGGTTCGCCCACCGACGGGGCGACGGGGTCGGCGGCGCCCCGACCGGGCATCCACCGCAGCACCACCAGGATGCCGAGGGCGGCCACCACCGTGGCGAAGGCCGCCGCCCAGTGCATGGCCGAGACGAAGGCGTCGTTGGCCGCCGCGATCAGCTGCGGCCCCGCCGGACCCAACTGGCCCGCCGCGGCGTACGCGCCGGAGACGGACTCGGTGGCCGCCTCGCGGGCCGGCGCCGGCAGGCGGTCGACGGCGGCGGCGACGTCCGCCCGGTAGACGGCGGAGAGGACCGAACCCAGGACGGCCACCCCGAGCGCGCCGGCCACCTGGCGCACCGTGTTGCTGACCGCGGAGCCCACGCCCGCCTTCTCCCGGGGCAGCGCGGACATGATCGACTCGGTGGCCGGCGGCATGATGTTGGCCATCCCGGCGCCCTGGAGGAAGAAGAAGACCAGCACCACCCAGATCGGGGTGGTGGCGTCGACGAAGACGAAGGCGCCGAGGGCGGCGACGGTCAGCACGAGGCCGACCACGGAGACGGCCCGGCCCCCGTACCGGCGGACCATCGCCGCGCTGCGCGGGGCGAAGATCAGCTGGGCGCCCGCGAAGGGCAGGAAGAGCAGGCCGGTCTGGAGCGGGCTGTAGTCCCGGACCAGTTGCAGGTAGAACGAGCTGAAGAACATCACGCCCATGGCGGCGAAGAAGATGAGACCGACCATCGCCACCGGCGCCGCGAAGCGCGGCACCCGGAACAGCCGGACGTCCAGCGACGGGTGGTCGCTGCGCAGCTCGTGCAGGACGAACCAGGCCAGCACCGCGAGGCCGCCGCCGACGGCGGCCCAGACCACCGGACGGTCGAAGCCGTGCTCGCCGCCGTCGATGATGCCGTAGGTCAGGGCGACCAGGCCGACGACCGAGAGCAGCACGCCGAGCAGGTCGACCCGGCCCGGGGAGGGATCGCGCGACTCGGGCACCAGCAGCGCGACCAGGACCACGCCGACCGCCACCACCGGCACGTTGATCAGGAAGACCGAGCCCCACCAGTAGTGCTCCAGCAGCGCGCCGCCGAGGATCGGGCCGATGGCGACCGCGAGACCGACCGCGCCGGCCCAGACGCCGATCGCCCGGCCCCGCTCGCGCGGGTCGAAGACGTTCGAGATGATCGACAGGGTCACCGGCATGATCGCCGCGCCGCCGACCCCCATCAGGGCGCGGGCCGCGATCAACTGGCCGGGGCTCTGCGCGTACGCCGAGAGCAGGGACGACAGTCCGAAGAGGACCAGACCGATCAGCAGGAACCGGCGCCGCCCGGAGCGGTCGCCGAGCACGCCGAAGGTGAAGAGCAGCCCGGCGAAGACGAGCGTGTAGGAGTTGATGGACCACTCCAGCTCACCCTGGGTGGCGCCGAGGCCGTGCACCGGGTCGGCGAGGGTCCGCAGCGCCACGTTGAGGATGGTGTTGTCGAGGACGACCACCAGCAGGCTGATCACCAGCACGCCGAGGATCGCCCAGCGCCTGGGATGCCCGGTGTTCTCGTGCGGTTCCATGCGTCCGGTTCTCCCCCCGGCTCACCCGCGTCGCGAAATACGATACGGAGCAGACTCGTAATGCGCTGAGCGTACGGCCCCCGATTCCGATACGGAACCGGCTCGTATCGTATGTGGCGGCCGTCACCTCCGGTCGGCTTCCCGCAGCCTTGCGTGGCCTCGGCTTCTTCGCGCGAGGTGTCCGTTTCCGCAGGCGCCGCCCGAGTGGGCCGAATGTCCGGATGTACCCGCCCCGGGTGTTTCGCGGTGACCGACGGCAAGCCTCAGGCTGGAATCGTGGCGGGGCCGGGGTCGTTACATCTCCTGTACGACGGCAGCAGCGGTGACTTG